>CABQCM010000044.1 GCA_902462665.1 uncultured Oscillospiraceae bacterium
CAAGCTCTTTGCCAATGAATGCTACGATGCTCTGATGGCCTCGGATATTTGGAGCAACCCGCATATCACGGGCGGCTGCACGCGGGAGCTTTCGTTCACACAGGAGTATCCCCGGGACAAAAAATTCTTTCTGTGGGCGTTGATTCCGTACGTTGCGGCGCTCAGCGGGGAATCGATGATGGAAACCGCCGTTTCGTTTGACCAGGCCGCTACGCTCCGGCCAGATGGAGGTCACAACATCTGCTATGCTTCGATTCTGGACGCCGGCACGCCCGCGCCAAAATATTTCGATAGCATGCTTCGCTGGAGCGGCCCGTGCTGGAATCAAATGGAGGGGCTTACCTTACGGCAAATCGACTCGGAGTGGTCTGCCCGCCGCGTGGACGATACCTATTCTCTCAAGATTCAGAGAATGCAGCCTCTCCTCCTCCACCACCGAAAGGGCGAGCTGCTCAGCAGCGAGGAATATGCCGATTTGGCTGCGCACGGTTTTCTCAAAACAATAGGCAGGGTCGATGGCGCTTTTAAAGCGGCGTATCAATGCGTGGTCATCGAGGGAGCCGAAGCAAAACGTTCTTTGCTCGCTGTGGGTGACCGCATCAAAGAAAAACACCGCGAGGAATTCGACGCTCTGCGCAAGTCCCTGGCCGACGCCGTCTTACGCCAAACGCCCCGGCAGCTCCATACCATGTGCCAATATGGGCTGCAATTTCTCTTTTATTCCGACGGCTGGTTTATCCTGCACTGTATGAAGGAGCTTGTAAACAGCGGTAAATTGGCGCTTCCCGCAGAACACCAAAAGCAAGCGCTGACCACACTTCTTATCCACGAGTAACGTCCCACAGGCATTGTCGTTCCAAACATCATACACAAACGGAAGTTTCAGACGCAAAGAACCGCCGCAGGTAAAATGTCTGCGGCGGTTCTCTCTTTTTTAGTATGATGATAAAGATCGTTTCGCGTATTCTATGCCCGAGGGAAGCCGTCCTGGCTTCACGCTTCCACTTTGGTCAGCCGGGCAAAATTGGCCATGAGCTTCTTGGTTCCCACCTTGTCGAAGGCGATGGTCAGCAGGGTATCATTGCCCATGTTCACCGCTTCGACCACCATGCCCTCACCAAAGGCCTTATGTCCCACCCGGTCGCCCGGCCGGTAAACCGTCTGGGCGGCGGGAGCCTGTGCTGCTGCCCCACCAACTGCCGGACGGCGAAACCCGGGCTTTGACGTTCCGGACGCAGAGGAAAAACCGGCTGAGCGGCCGCCAAAATCAGATTTGCCCGCCGAGGAACGCGCGCTGAAGCCGGAGCCCCCGGCCGAGTCTCCCCAGCCGCTTGCAACCCGCCGCCCCAGAGAACCGCTGGTATGAGTCAGGGAAGAGGGAATCTCCCCCAAAAAGCGGGACGGGCGGTTACGGTTGGTCTGCCCAAACAGCAGACGGGTGGTGGCATGGGACAGCGCCAGGGTGGTTTTCGCACGAGTAATGCCGACATAAGCCAGCCGGCGCTCCTCCTCCATCTCGGCCTCACCGGCGTAAATGCTCTGGTTGCCGGGGAAGATTCCTTCCTCCATCCCCACCAAAAAGACGTTGGGAAATTCCAGTCCCTTGGCCGAATGGATGGTCATCATGACCACCGTATCGGCGTCGGTATTGAAATTATCAATGTCGGTCATCAACTGAATGTTTTCCAAAAATCCGGCCAGGGAGGGCTCGTCCTCCTCCTGCTCATATTGAATGATGCTGGAGGAAAGCTCGTTGACGTTTTCCACCCGCTCGGCTCCCTCCTCCCCCTGCGCCTGCAGGGAAAGCAGATAGCCCGACCGATCGAGGGTCAGCTCGAGCAGCTCATGAGGCGGCATCTCGTCGGCCGCGCGCATGAGAGAACGCATGGTAGAGGCGAATTCCATCAGCTTGCGGGCGCTGCGCTGCAAATCCCCGTACTCGTCGGCATGAGAAATGACCTCAAACATGGACACGCCCAACTGGTCGGCAATCTCGGCCGCCCGGTTGACCGTGGCCGTACCAATCCCCCGCTTGGGCTCGTTGATGATGCGGCGCAGCCGCAGCGTGTCGGCCGGATTGCTGATGACGCACAAATAGGCCAGTACGTCCTTCACCTCCTTGCGGTCATAAAACTTCACGCCGCCGATGATACGGTAAGGAATTCCCACCCGCACAAAGGTACGCTCCAATGCGTTGGACTGGGCGTTCATACGGTACAATATCGCATGGTCGGCATAACGCGCGCCGTTCTTTACATGCTCGAGAATGGAATCGGCCACGTGGGCGGCCTCGCCGTCCTCATCGTCGGCCGTATAGACCTCAATCTGGCTTCCCTCGCCGTTTTGGGTCCAAAGATTTTTCTCTTTTTGCACCTTATTGTTGCGAATCACCGCATTGGCCGCGTCGAGAATATTCTGGGTCGAGCGATAGTTTTGCTCCAGCCGCACGACGGTTGCTTCGTCGTACTGCTTCTCAAAGGTGAGGATATTTTCAATCGTCGCACCGCGGAAACGGTAAATGCTCTGGTTGTCGTCGCCCACCACGCAGAGATTGCGGTTTTTGCGGGCGAGCAGGCTGGTCAGGACATACTGGGCGTGGTTGGTATCCTGATATTCGTCCACCATAATATACTGGAATTTATTTTGATAGTATTCCAGCACATCCTCCTGCTCCTCAAACAAGCGCACGGTCTGCACGATGAGATCGTCAAAATCCATCGCGTCGGCTTCCTTCAGCCGGCGCTGATAGAGAAGATACGCCTCGCCGTAACGCTTGAGACGGCTGTCGCCCCCCGCCTCCTTGAGGAACTGGGCGGGGCCGATGAGGGAGTCCTTCGCCCGGCTGATGGCGCTCAAAATCGAGCGATGGGGAAAGAGCTTGTCGTCCATCGACAGCTCCTTTTGGCATTCCTTCATCAGACGGCGGGAGTCGTCGGTGTCATAAATGGTAAAATGAGAAGTGTAGCCCAGCCGGTCGCCCCAGCGACGCAGAATCCGGGCGCAGGAGGAATGGAAGGTGGTCGCCCAAATGTCGCGCCCCTCTTCCCCCAACATCGCGGCCAGACGGTCTTTCAGCTCCCCGGCCGCCTTGTTGGTAAAGGTGATGGCGAGAATTTCCCACGGCCGGGCGGGGCGCACCGACAACAGCCGCTCCAGACGGGGAGACTGGCTCGAATCGGTTTCCCCGGCTAACGCCGCACGAAGCAACGTTTCGTCCGCATCCTCCAGCGATTGGTCAAACCATTCGCTGTGATAGGCGTCGCCATGCTGAATCAGATTGGCAATGCGGTTGACCAGCACGGTGGTTTTACCGCTGCCCGCACCGGCTAGAATGAGCAGCGGGCCCCGGGTCTGAAACACGGCCTCACGTTGCCGGTCGTTCATACGGGAAAATTGCTTCTCCAACACTTTGCGCCGCAGCGCAAAGCATCGCTGCTGTAGGCTTTCGCTCATATTGATTACCATGCCTTTACAAGAATCTCGCGCCGCTAAGGGAGTTTCTTCTCACGCGCTCGACCTTTTTGCAAAAGCGTTCCTTTCTTTGGGGTTATCACACAGACTTTCGGGTGCCGTGCGTGTTCTTCACGGCAAACATCGAAGAAAACACGCAACGATATTTCGATTACCTGCACCCAATCAAATTTAAGAATGGAAATCCAAAACAATACGGTCGGTATGCTGTTCCAGCCGGCGCAGCGTCACTCCGGCCGAAGCCAGCATTCGCTTGGAAGCGCGAGTAGCGTCGGTATCGGCATACTTGTCCGACAAATAGATGACCTCCACAATTCCCGATTGAATAATGGCCTTGGCGCATTCGTTGCAGGGAAACAAATCCACATAAATGCGCGCACCGCGCAACGACCGGCCGCCCGCGTTGAGAATGGCGTTGAGCTCGGCATGCACCACAAAGGGATACTTGGTGGACTCTCCCTCCCGTTCCCAGGGATACTCGTCGTCCGAGCATCCGGCGGGGAACCCGTTGTAGCCAGTGGACAAAATGATGTTATCCCTGCTGACAATACAAGCGCCCACCTGGGTATTGGGATCTTTGCTGCGCCGGGCCGCGAGCAGGGCAACGCCCATAAAGTACTCGTCCCATGAAATATAATCTTTGCGCTTCATACGATATCCCTCCTATTTTTCTTTCCACAACGGGGAAATCCCCGGTGCCATGCTATGGCCATTGCTACGTCTCGTGCAATTCAATTTCAGCGATTCTTCGCTTAGACGAAGCAATCAGGGTACTCTGCGTTTTTCGCGCCCCCCTGGAAACTCCGGGCGCGTTACGATGCTTCGCCATGCGCCGTCTGGCTGCATCGCGTGCCTTCCCGGCGCTCCCATGCTCTATGCGAAAAACTTTCGGCCGCAGCCCACGCATCTTTAACAGCCGGCAAGGCGCCGGAAGACGGAAAGCCGATGCTTTCCAGGAACGGCAACGCGGCCGGGCGGCCGAAGCCGCCGGCGCGCCGCGCGTTGCACCCAGATGGTTTCGTCTATGTTCTGTAACCGGTGCGCGGCGGCACGAAAACCGTGGGACTCCACATGTTCTCACCAGGCTCCCCCGCATTTCACCCAATCTCACGCCGCCGATGTGCGTTTTTTATCGCGCAGGCAAGAAAACTGAAAGCAAAAAGGGCCGCCTGCAAAAAAGCAGACGGCCTTGTAACATCAATTACAGCGTCGGACAAATCTGCATCAGCACACCGGCCGCCACAGCCGAACCGATAACGCCGGCAACGTTCGGGCCCATAGCGTGCATGAGCAGAAAGTTGCCCGGATTTTCCTCCTGACCGACCTTTTGGGAAACGCGGGCCGCCATAGGAACGGCCGACACGCCGGCCGAACCAATGAGAGGATTGACCTTTCCCTTGGTGGCTACGTACATAATCTTACCAAACAGCACGCCGAACGCGGTGCCCATGCAGAATGCAACCAAACCAAGCGCAATGACCATCAAGGTCTCTGGCACCAGGAAGGTCTTTCCGTCGGTCGTAGCGCCCACCGACAGGCCCAGGAAAATGACCAGAATGTTCATCAATTCATTCTGCGCTGTCTTGGACAAACGGTCAACCACACCGCATTCCCGCAGCAGGTTGCCCAGCATCAGCATACCAACCAGGGATGCAGCCGAGGGCAAAATCATTGAAACAATGAGGGTAATCAGGATGGGGAAAATAATCTTCTGGGTCTTGGAAACCGGCCGGAGCTGCTCCATGACCACCGCGCGCTCCTTCTTCGTAGTAAGCGCCCGCATAATGGGAGGCTGTATGAGCGGAACCAGCGCCATATAGGAGTAAGCCGCGACGGCAATCGTACCGACGCTGATGGCCGAGTCGGCGCTGAGCAGCTTGGAAGCGACGAAAATAGCAGTCGGTCCGTCCGCGCCGCCGATGATGCCGATGGAACCGGCCTCAGCCGCGTTGAAGCCCAAAAAGGCAGCGCCGATGAAGGTGGCAAAAATACCAATCTGAGCGGCAGCGCCCAGTAAAAAGCTTTTTGGATTGGCAATCAGAGGGCCGAAGTCGGTCATCGCGCCCACCCCGAGAAAAATCAGCGGGGGATAGATACCGCCCTTGACGCCTAAGTACATGATATCAATCAGAGAGGCTTTGCCCTGACTGAAAAGAGCGCCAAACTCCGAAATGTCGTGGTAGTGCAACCCCAAATCGGCTACCGGCAGGTTGGCTAGCAGCATACCGAACGCGATAGGCAGCAGCAGCAGAGGCTCAAACTGCTTTTTAATCGCCAGGTAAAGCAGAAAACAGGCCACAACCAGCATCACCAGGTTTTGCCACCCGGTGGACAGGAAGTTGACAATCACGTCATAAAAACCGGAGGTGGCGACGATGCCCTGAAAGGCGTCCCAAAATTTCGCAAAAAACTCCATAAAACCGTTCTCCTAACCGTTAAAATGGACGGGTGTTTTCATAAATGCCGGCCGCAGCCCACGCCGAACGGGTAAGCGACGGACGAATGCCGCGCACCGCGTAACGTTTACCAGTAGACTCGCCTAACGCTTGCACCGCGGCGGCGATGACGGCGATAAGCTCTCCCTCATCCTCCCCGGCGGGGACGCTCAACACCACTTTGGGCGACGACGGCTTTTGCTCGGCGGCAACGGTCTTTTCGGCCTTTTTCGCCGTCTTTTTTCCGCCCGACGAGGCTGCTTTGCCGAACAGGTACATGATAAAGACCAGCAGAATCAAAACAAAAAACACAATGGAAATACCGGTTACGGTAACCAGCATGGTATCGGCCAAGGATATTTTCATTCGGTTCCCTCCTGCCAAAATGATAAGGCGGCATAGAAAAGCCGGAGCGTCTTGCGGTCAAGCCGCAGGGAACGCATTGTATGGCTGACAACGCCAAAAGTTATTATACATCAAAAGGGAAGGTTTTACAATCTATTTTTTTATTTTTTATTGCCGCACATTGCATATCCCGCTTTCCTGTGTTTTGCAGCGGATTTAGCTTGCCCTTTCTACGTAAAAAAGACTTTTTGCGAAGAATTTCTGAAATAGAGGAAGGCCGCCGCCCTCGATATACGAGAACCGCGACCTTCCTATTCAAACGAGACAGAACACACCGATTCCGATTGATAACATGGTTCTGTTTCTGACACCGATATCATACATAATGTCCGACGCACAAAAGGCGCTCCAGATAAGCCGTCAGACCGATGATGACCGCGTTAGCGCCCGTCAGGACCATCGCCCGGCTCACCCGGCGCAGCATTTCCTCTCGAAAAAGGAAGAACAACAGCAAAAGCTTCGCCACAACGGCGGCGATGAGAACGATATTAAATGTATAGAAGGGACCCCCATCAAAGGCGGCCTCAAATCCATCGAGCGACAGACCGTAAAGGGGAAGAGAAAAATTAATCCAACGAACGACCGTGGCCAGCAGGAAGCATACGGCGTTGGCGCCCAATATGGTGGGAAGCAGCCGGCTCCATTTGGAAACCCCGCCCATGTACCGAAGAACCAAAAGCTCGGCGAGGCAAACGGCTGCAAATGCAAACAACAGAATGTGCCAGGGCCGCCATGCCGACAGCCAGAACCAGGAGGAGGCAGCCTCCTGCCACATCCAGGGAGGGGCAATGTCCAGCGCTTGCACCGGAAGTGAAAAATAAAGGTCTTGCACTACAGTTCCCTTCTTCCCTGTCCTTATCGCCCGCATACTCTGGTATAAGTTCTATAAAGATATTTTAATGTATTTTTTATGGATTGTCAATACATTTTTATGCAGATTAATCTAATTATCTAATAAAAATTATTTGCAACCGCATTTTCTTCCTCCTCCCGCAACCGTCGCACTAGCTTTTTATGGGTAAAGTAATAACAGACAGCGTGAACCAGCGCAGTGGCAAGCCAGGAAAAGGGATAGGACAAATACAGCGAAGTCAGAGAATGATCCGCAAAGCGGAAAATGGTGAGAATCCAGGTGATGCGGATGCCGCACACTCCGCCGATGGACACCAGCATCGGCAGCCACGGCGAGCCCATACCGCGCATGGCGCCGACGAGCACCTCCATCACACCGCAGAGAAAATAAGAGGTCGCAATCAGGCTCAAACGCAGCATCCCATAATGCAGGATTTCCTCCGGGGCAATGGAGGTGGCGGTTCCGGAAGCCGCGGTATACAGCGTGAGCAGCGGCTCGCCAAAGAAGTAAACCGCAAAGCCAAGCACCAAACCGATGACGGTCACCAGCACAAGGCAAAGCACAAAAATCCGGCGCAGCCGCCGGGGCTGCTGCGCACCCACATTTTGGGCGGTAAAAGTCAGGCAGGTCTGGTACATGGAATTCATGGCCACATACACAAATCCCTCAATGTTGCCGGCGGCCGAGTTCCCCGACATCGCGGCCGAGCCAAACGAGTTGACCGAGGATTGAATAATAATATTGGACAGCGAAAAAATGGATCCCTGAATCCCTGCCGGGATGCCGTGGCGCAGCATTTGGAAAAATTTATCCTTATAAAACCGAGTCTTGCGAATATCATATCGAAAAGAAAGCTCGGTTTTGACCAGACAGAGCACTACCATGACGGCCGATACAATCTGCGAGACGGTGGTTGCGGTGGCCACCCCCGCCACATCCCAATGAAACACGATGACCAGCAAAAGGTTGAGCGCCACATTCACCAGCCCCGACAGCATGAGGATGTACAGCGGTCTGCGGGTATCCCCTACCGCCCGCAGGATGGCCGCGCCAAAATTGTAAACCATGCAAG
>CABQCM010000045.1 GCA_902462665.1 uncultured Oscillospiraceae bacterium
CTGGACAAAAGACGGTTCCTTGAGAAGGGAGGGAGACGATGATGACCTTTGCAGCGTCGGTCAAAGACGAGCTGTGCGGCGTGCCGGTGGAGCGGGAATGCTGTGCAGCCGCCGAATGTTATGGACTGTTGCTCTTTTCCAAACAAGTGAGCGCGACTGGTATCGTGTTTCAAACCGAATACAAAAACGCTGCGCGGCGGTACCGGGAGCTTTTGCGCACGGTGTGTGGAGTGAGCGCCATTCTCGTTTCCCCCGACCGGAGGGGAGGCAGTCATATGTTAACCCTGCCCGCAGCCTCCAGTGTGCGGGTGCTGGAACGGTTTGGCCATACGGGAAAGGAACTGTCGCTTCGGCTCAACCGAGCCAATCTGGAGCAGGAATGTTGCTATGGCGCTTTTTTACGAGGCGCTTTTTTGGCTTGTGGTACTTTATCCAATCCCGAGCGGGATTATCATTTGGAATTTTTTCTCCCACGGCGTAAGCTGGCCGAGGATTTGTGCGTGCTGCTGCGGGAGCTGGAGCTGCCGTTTAAAATCACCGATCGCCGGGGCGCGGCGGTCGCCTACTGCAAAGAGAGCGAGCATATCGAGGATTTGCTGACCATGATGCAGGCCACGCAATCGACCCTCCGGCTGATGAATATCAAAATTTATAAGGATGTGCGCAACCGGGTGAATCGGGTGACCAACTGCGAGACTGCCAATCTGACCAAAACGGTAGAGGCGGTGCGGCGGCAGACGCGGGCCATCGAACGGTTGGAGGAAACGGGCGTGTTGGCTTCGCTCCCCGTCCCGTTGCAGGAAGCGGCCCGGCTGCGCGTGGAGTATCCGGAGTTGTCGCTCAGCGAGCTGGGGCAGAAGATGTCGCCAGCATTGAGCCGCTCGGGGATGAACCACCGGCTGCAAAAGCTAATGGAATTGGCCGACAAGCTCGAGAGCAGTGCAACAAGGAAGGAACCGAAGTAAGCAAGGGGCCGCCTTTGGCCGCGCCCGGTTGCAGACACGAAGCTCGGGGAGAAAATTATGGAATTTTATCTGCATTATGTCGAACGAGGAAAAGGCGAGCCGCTTGTGCTACTGCATGGCAACGGGGAGGATTCCAGTTATTTTTGCGCTCAGCTTGCTCACTTTTCAAAGCGTTACCGGGTGATTGCGGTCGATACCCGAGGGCATGGCAACTCACCGCGCGGGGAAGGCGATCTGACGCTGTCGCGCTGCGCTGATGACCTGGAGGCGTTGTTGGATCGTTTGGGATTGGAACAGGTGAATCTGCTCGGCTTCAGTGATGGAGGCAATATCGCCCTGCTGTTTGCTCTGCGGTATCCGACTCGTGTGCGCCGTCTGATTCTCAATGGAGCCAATCTTTCTCCCAAAGGTGTCAAACGGCGCGTTCAGTTCCCCATTGTGCTGGGATATGCGTTGCTATCGTTTATCGCACGGTGGGATCCTAAGGCTGTGGCCAAACGGGAGATTCTGGGCTTGATGGTGCGGGAACCGCACATTGAGCCGGTAGAGTTGGCGCGCCTGAATTTTCCGGTTTTGGTGATTGCAGGTACGAAGGATATGATTCGTACTAAGCATACCGAATGCATCGCCGCCGCTATCCCCGGCGCGCGTTTGGTGTTGCTGCCAGGCGACCATTTCATTGCGGCCAAGCGCAGCGAAGCATTCAACCGTGCGGTGGATTCCTTTTTGGAAGATACTGCGGTCGCGGTGTCGGGTAAAAAGGAAGAATAGTTTATATAACAGAACCAGGGGGCGCTGCGTAAGCAGCGCCCCCTGGTTCCATTTATAGGAGGGAGGAGGTGTTAAAATTGATCAATCAGCTTTACGGAGAATTGAAGGATTTTAAGAGCATCGGCTGCATCAATGGTACCATCACGAGTGACATCGGCCGCAGTGGCCTTGGTTCCTTCCAAGGTAGTCAGCTTCACCGAATGCTGCAAAGCAATCAGCGCGTCGGACGCATTGATCTCACCGTCGCCGTTGATATCGCCCAGCGTGACAGAAAGAGAGGAGAGAACCTTTTGCAATTTCTCGTAGTTGGTTACTAGCGCTTTCTGATCGTCGGTGAGAGCATCATAAGCTTCTTTGGCGGTATCCGCCGCCTGCATGTGCTCCTGCTTGGCCTCTTCGGGCGTGGGCAGAGCGTCAATTTGGTCAATCACAGCCTGAGCCGCCTGGATGTCAGCCATGGCTTTTTCCGCGGCCTCCAGCTTGGCAAGGTTGGTCACACCGGTCTTTTGGCTGTCGGTCAAAGCATTGTAAGCGCCGCGGGCCGCGGTGATGGCTTTAAAATCACTCGCTTGAATCGTTTCGGGCAAAGCGTCGATCTGATCGACAACGGGCTGAACCACCTGAAGCTGCGCAATTTCCTGCTCCGCGCTCTCAAGCTTGGCTAGATTCAAAACGCCGGCCTTTTGCGCGTCGGTCAATGCGTCATAGGCGCCGCACGCGTCAGCCACAGCTTGGGCATTGGCCAAGGAAAGGGGAGAGGGCAGGGCGGCGATGGAAGCGCTCGCCCCTTGAACGGCAGCCGCACTGGAGGCTTCGTCGTCGGTCAGCTCGCGTTCCAGGCTCAATCCGGCTTCCTTGATGATGGTTTCCCCTTCGGCGGTCTTTACCGAGAATACCAGGGAAAGACCGTCGCCCGACGCTGGGACAGAAAGGGAGGCTTTGCCGTCCGCTGCAGAATAATCGGACGAGACAATGGGGAAGAGAACTCCGTTTTGTTTCAGATAAGCGGTAACAGTTCCGTTGCTGCTGCCCTCGTTCATGGCCAGATTCAAATTGAAAAGGCCGCTGCGGGAAAGACTGGTTTCGCCCAGCGTCTGTTCGCCGTTGTCTGCGGTCAGCCGCACCGCCTCAGCGTAGGCGGGGTCGTAGGTTTGCGCGGTCAGCCAGGTAAGATTGTCTCCGCACTGGGTCCAGCCGTTGCGGGCCAGTTCCGGGCCGCCGGATTTTAGTAGGATGGTTTCGTCCTTCGAGTCGTTGACAATACTCACTTCATATATGGTCTGAGGATAGCCCTCGTATGTCCCGCGCCAACGCCCGATCAGGCACTTGATGCCGTTGGCCTGCAGATAGTCCACGTTTTCCTGCGTCAGCGTTGCCTCGGTAAAAAATTCTTTGTAGGGATAACCGTAGGTTTCATCCCGGTAAAGCGCGGCTTCCTCATAATCTTCGGCGTAGACGTCCAGGAACTGGCCGCTACCGTCGGCGGCCATGCCAAAGGACGCGCCCAGACAGCCGTCTGGATCAATGCCGCTTTCATAATACGCCTTGACCGAGAAGACCAGCAAATCGCCTGCTTCAATTTTAGAGGAGTCAATCGGCCCGGTCTGGTGGTCGGCCAGGCTCCACATCCCGCCGCCGTCCACACGATAGCCGATGGTGGTGTTCATAACGCCGGGGTTGCCCTCGCTGTAAACACCCAAATTGGTGCTGTTGCTTTGATAAGCGATAGCCGCCATGTCGCCGGCAGTCCAGAGGTGTTCAATGTCAACCAGGTCGCCCGTGCGCGTCAGAGTAACGCCGCTCAGGGTGAGGCTCTGCCCTTCGGCCAGAGTGACGCCAAAGGTAACGGCAGTTCCGACCATATCCTCGGTGACCGGGAAAGAAATGCGGTTTCGACCGTCGGTCTCAGCGCCGGCAATTGGCGTCACCGCTCCGTTCTTATTCTGGTAGGCGGTCAGCACGGCGGCTTCCTGCCCTTCCCCGGTGGTCAGCGACAAGACGTACCTGCCCGGCCGCTCCGGCGTGGCGGACAGGGTATCGAAGCGGTATTCCCTCGCCTGATTTAGCACGATGCCGGTGGCCGCCGTGTCGTCATAAAAGCTGACGGTAGCTTCCACCACATTGCCTTCGCCGCACTGGCTCCAGCCGTTTTTGACAAGAGCTTCTCCCTCGGCATGATAGAGCACCGCGCCGGTAGTGAGGTTGGTGGCCGTGAAAGCATACAGGGTCTGGGGATAATTTTCATAGCTGCCGCTCCACTGCCCTAAGATCACACTCCAGCCCTTCTCCCGGAGGCCAGCAACCTGATCCGCATTGAGGGTTACGTCACTGTCGGCGCCAAACTCCTTATAAGGATAACCGTAGGTCGCGTCGTATTGAAGCGGGGTATTGGCATAGGTCTCCGGTCGGATGGAAAATCCGCAGAAGTCGGTGCCCGAGAAGATACCGGCAGCACCGCCCATCATGCCGTCCGGATTCACGCCGTTTTCATAATAGGCGCGCACGCTCAGACGGATGGTATCCCCCGCCGAGACCAAGCCCGAAATGGGGCCGGTTTTATGATCGGCAAGAGCCCACGTTGCCCCATCGCCGCCTCCGCCGATGGCCGTTTGGCCCACGCAGACGATAGAGGGGGCAAGAGGGCCGTTTTCTCCCTGGAAGGACGCGTTCATCCCTCCGATAACGGAAGCATGGGCCAGCTCGGGCCCGCCCCATGCCGCAAGGGGAGCGTCGCTGTCTGCGATCGCCGGCAGGCTGCCAGCCCACAGCAGAGTCGCAAGTGCAATCGACAGGATGCGAGACAAAGACTTGTTTTTCATCTGTCATTCCTCCTGATTTTAAAATACAATCGAATCTTGACTTTATCATCGATTTCCTTTATTATAAAGGTTGAAAACAAGGGGAGCAACTAGAAAAAGGAGCAAACCTATGCAAAAAAGACCAAAAGAAATCGCCATTGTCAATTATGAAGCGGAGCTGCCAGCCGGGTTCCCTGTGCAATGCACCAACCTTTTGATGACCGGGGAGGAGGTAAACTACCTCCATTTTCATCGCGTGTTTGAAATTGGTTATTGCCATTATGGAACGGGGACCTATTATGTAGACAAACAGGTTCATACCTTTTATAAGGGGGATGTTTCGCTGGCATTGCCATACCAGGCGCACATCGCAAAATCCACCTTTGGCACCACCAGCTATTGGAATTTCATCTATCTCGACGCGCCTGCGCTGCTGGAAAAGGTAGGCGAGTGCGACGCTGCTTTTTGGAATCGGTTTGAGCAGTGCAAAGACTCTGTTCCCGACCTTTTTCGCGCCGCTCGGTATCCGGAAATTCACCGGCTGGTGGGTATGATGGTGCGGGAATTTGAAGTAGGCGCTCCCTCATATTCTTATATTAAAGCATTAGTTTGGGCGTTTTTGGCTCAGGTAGGGGATATTGTGCAGATCGAGAAAAGCGAGAAGCCCGAGCCGCAGCCATCGCGGGACTGGTACCAGATTCTTGTCCCGGCCATCAACTTTATGAGCAATCGTTATGCCGAGGATATCAAAGTAGAACAGCTCGCGGCCATGTGCTATTGTTCAGTGACGCATTTCCGCCGTATTTTCAAATCGGTCATGGGATGTACCCCCATGCGGTATCTAGCCGAAATCCGCATTAAAGTGGCCGATACTCTGCTACGCACGACCAAAATGACCGTATGCGACATTGGTTTGTCGGTGGGCTATCATAACGTGTCCAGCTTTAACCGCAAATATCTTCAGATTCGGGGGATGAGTCCTTCGGACTTTCGAAGCTGTAACCAATAAAAAAACCAAAGGCCCCGGCGTAAAAAACGGGGCCTTTGGTTTTTATCCATGGCTTTAACACAAAGCATTCGCCAATTACCATCACGGTGAGCTGGATACAACAAAGTCCCCCGGCACAAGTCGGGGGACTTTCCTAATTTTATTACGGCTGGCGGTTGTTGCGGCGCATGGAACTGCCACGTTTGGAATCGACATTGCGACGCATGTCCGAAATCTTCTCCTCGCTGGACTGCTTGTATTTCTGCATCATGTCCTCAAACGAGGCCGACTCATTGCGGCGCGGAGTCCATTCGTAGCTCCCCGGGCTGGTGACCACCGGCGCGGGACCACGTTTGGGCCGATAAGGGGCGCGGTGCTCCCGGTTATCGCGGCCGCCCCGATCGGAACGGGGACCGCGCGGCCTCTCCTGCTGGGAAGGCTCCATCGCCCGCTTGATGCTTAAGCTGACCTTGCCCTCCTCGCTGATGTTGAGCACCTTGACCTTGACCGTCTGATTTTCGGTGACATAATCCCGAATTTCGTTGACATACGTGGGCGCTACCTCCGAAATGTGAACCATGCCGGTCTTTCCGCCGGGCAACTCGACAAAGGCCCCGAATTTGGTAATTCCAGTGACCTTGCCCTCCATGATTGCTCCTACCTCAAGCTGCATAAAACCAACTTTTCCTCCCCAAATTCGTTTGCATTAATTACCCGAGATGTCGGTGTAAACCTTTTCATCCGAGTAAGCATAGCCTAGCTTGCTGCGGGCGGCCCGCTCAATCATGTCGCCCTGGTTTCCTTCTTCCAGCAGCTTTTCCAGCTCCTGGTTGCGCAGCGTGAGTTCCTGCTCGCTCTCTCGTTTTTCGGCCAAAAGCTGGCTGCTTTTAGCCAGACCGGTGTACATCTGCACCAGTGAATAAATAGAATAGAGAATGAAAGCAAGCAGCAGAAGCTTAACGAACAGGCTTCCTTTTCCTTTTTTTCTTGCGACGGCTTTCATGACTTCCCTGTACCTCTCTTATGTTCACGTCCCGCGCCGGGATGCCCGGCGAAGCCAGATTGGAATTATCCATTGAATCGTGTTGATTATACACCATTCCCTTGCGCCTTTGCAAGCACTTTTTCAAGAAAACAGGGACTTTTTTCAAAATATTGCACAATTTTTTTAGCAGCCGACCCAGCGCGTGAAAAATCTTGCGAATCCCGCGGGCGAGGGGACGAAGAATACGGCGTTTTATCCACCGCGATATTCTGTGCAGAATCCGCACCAGCCGTTTGGAAACGCGGTAAATCCACCGACTGAGAGTCAAATGGCAGGCAAGCCATCCAAGCGCAAGACCGAGCATGGCAAAGAAACGAATTCCTCCATCGCAGCGCACGAGCAGAAATAAAAATACGACAACTGCGCTGAGAACCCAGTAAAGCACGTCTTGCACAAAGAGAAACAGCTTCGACGGCGGCCACATCAGGCGTAGGATGCGAAACAAATCGTACAGCAGACACAGCGCAAGCCCCACCCCGAGCGCCAGGGCGAAGGTGGTGATTTGCGCGAAATTATCGACCTCGGGCAGCGGCGTCATGGCTTATTTGAACAGGCGGCCGAAGAATCCGCCCGTTTTCTCCCTTTCGTCAGTGTACATCATACCGTAAATATTGCCCGACAGGTTCAACTCTCCCGTGTCGGTGTTGAGCTTGCTGATGTGAAGGTCGGTGCCCCGCACGGTCAGTTCACCCAAATCGGTGTAGACAATGACGGTCTGCTCGTCAAAGCTGTCCACATCCGAAACGCCGTTTACCATTAAGGTTTTGCGGTCCTCAAGGATCAGATTGTGGGGCACTTTCACAGTTCTTCTTTCTTCCATCCCGGTGTCCCTCCCAGATTACTTTTGTTCTAGTGTATGTCCCGGTCTGGCGGGATATGCCCACGAGGGGAAAATGTATGCGGCCGCGACGGGGATTTCCAGGGGAGATAGTATATGTATAGCATAACGGAAGATGGTTTATAGCGCTCGGGCCGTGTTTTCCTTTTCTGAAAGCAAGGGATATTGTGAATATTTTTCACGTGCTTTTGTTATGCTATATATAACAAAAATAGGGTGAAAAATAGTCACATTTTTAGGGAGTAAACAGCTTATTTAACTCCACCCCCAGGGCATCGGAAATATTAAATAATACGGTTGTTGTAAATGGTATTGCAACGTTTGGCGCTTCAATATTGCTCAAATAGGTACGACTTATGTTAGCTCGTTCCGCTAATTGCATTTGCGTCAACCCTGCGGCTTTTCTGTAGAAACTTATGTTCAGCCCTAATTGTTTGTATTTATCCGCATGTTTCAACATCATTCACCTCTCATGTGGATAATGCTACAATATACGATATTAAAAATAAACAATCCTACAACTTACCAAATCTATTCTATATGAAATTCGACAACAAAAGTGACCCTAATAGAGGTCAATAAAAAATAAAGTATGGAGGTCTTTTGGAAACACACTGCCCACCTCGCTTTACCAAATATTGAATATCATATTAACACAAATTTATTGCATTACTCCAAATTATCTCAAATCAAGAATTTATCCGCCTATAATCAATGATGATATCTTGATTTGAGATAATGTGAAGCGTTATGCAGCGTCTGCACAAAGCATATCGCGTTGAAAAACATAGCCAATAAA
>CABQCM010000046.1 GCA_902462665.1 uncultured Oscillospiraceae bacterium
CCCCTCGGTAATGCCGGTGTACTGATACCGGCTGCGATTGACCGAAAAGGCGTAGGCATACCGTACCGGGGTTCCCGTCGCGCTGTACCGCTTGACCTGAATCTTATAATCGCTGCTAGAAGCGGAAGGGGTGACATACACCATTTCGCCAGAGGAGGTCGTTTTGGCAGAAGATTTCATGAAGGTACTGCCACGGTATAAGCTTAAATTCAAATCGATTTTGGAACCGGCCGAGGTGGCGCTCGCCGGTTCGGCCGACCATGCCAGACTGACGTTTAGGCCGGTGGAGCCGTAAGCGGGCTGATTGAAACGGATTTCCTCCTGCGTAGCGGTGCTGCTCATCGTATGAATGTTGTAATGATGGCTACCCGCAATGGCGACCGCTTTGTAGGGGTCCATCGCCCCTGCGCCCTGACGTTTCGTTAGGCCATCGGTCATTGCCTCACCCGGAAGAGCGTCATTGGGATCGGCTTTTACTTTTCGGTGGCAGGAGGCCATCAAAATCGCCTTGACCGCCTCGGGCTGGGTGGTTAAAGCAGGACGAAGCTGGTACAGCAGCGCCACGGTACCGGTGACCACAGGAGCGGCAAAGCTGGTTCCGGGCACACTTATTATTGGATTGCCGGCCATATCTTTGTCCCTCATCTCAGGCATATCGGCAATCAGGTCCGGCTTAAAGCACCCGGTCGTGTCGTTGTAACCGCTCACATCGTATAGAACATCGTCATTCGGCTCTTTAGTACCTGCGTTATAAAAGCCGCCTACCGTAATGACGTTGTAGGCCAACCCGGGAGAATTGACCCGTATACCATAATTTCCAGCAGCCACCACAAAGGTCAACCGTTTGGAACGCACCATGTAATCTAGATAAACTTCCGACGGTGAATAATCCAAATCTCTTTGCCCACGAAACTGCATAGAACAGTTGATCACATGAACGCCCGCATTGCATTGATTGGTAATTGCTTGGATGATGTCGGAGCTCCCCAGCTTATCCTCATCTAACATGTCACTAGATGAAGAATAAATACTGGCGGCGGGGGCCACCCCATTGGCACCAGCGGCCACTCTGGCGACCTCGGTAGAGTGGAGCTTATATTCATTGACATAAGGCGCCAGATAGGTAATCCGGGAGGCGGCGATATCCTCGTGAGACTGCACCTTCCCCACGTCAAAAATGCCAATTTTAACCCCTTTTCCCGTCAAGCCCACCTCGCTGCGGATTCGCCCAATCGAGGTGGCCGATATGGTTGAGGCTAAGGTGTCTGCGCAGGGCTCTGCGACTTCATCCATATCGTAATAATAGAGCGCGGTGACCTTGGGATGTTTGGCCAACCGTTCGATATCGCTCGATTCCACATACACCAGATACACCGGTGCCTGCGTCTCGGTCATAATGAGGTTTCCCTCCGAAATGCCGAGAGACTGAAAAATCGCGGCGTTTTTCTCGGCCAGCATATCCTTTTGTACCGAGCGAAGCTCCCGCAAATAAGTATCGGCCCGCTGCGCTTCCACCGCTCTTGCCTCCTGGGTTCGGTCTATGTAAGCTTCAAATTCCGCTTTCACCTGCCGGTTGGTTTCATCATCCGCTTCGGACATACCAGCCACCCGCTCGGCCAGTTGGTCGGACAGCGGCTCGTCAATCACGCTCAGGTTTGCTTCCCGAAGCCCGGTTCTGGCATATACAGTTTGCTCCGCCGCCGCTTCGTCAATGTCCTCCATCCACAGCCAGATGGGCAGTCTCTCCTCGCCCGCCTGCATTTTTTCCAATAGATAAGGCTGTATTTTATCCTGCCACGATACTGTGACAGCAGTCCCCACCGCTGAATCCAAGCCATAGGCTATGGTAGAATTTGCCACAATTAAAGCGGAAAGCACTACTAAAAACGTTTTGTATAAAGCTTGTTTTCTCATGCTGCATCCTTCTTTCAAAAATAATTTCGATTTCCTTTTTACAGTGTGCGGCTCAACGCCAATAACAATGGAACTGCTTCCACAACAAGCAGCATAGCCACAGCTGTCCCTCCTTTCTCACGAAGGATATCAAGAATTCCCCGCTTCTAACTTTAAGTAATATTATACCATAAATTATTTAATTTGTAAATATATTCTAATTTTATGCACCTATTGTACTCCCCAAATACTCGGTAAAACAGACTGGGTTCCCAGCTTTGCATTTATCGGTTGCCGGCCTAAAAATGGAATAACCAGCAAAACGGTTTTCTGGTTTGTCGCCCGGCTAGCACACCGCCTTTCTCATCCCAATTTTGGAAAAAAGTCGTTTTGCACTTTACAACATGGTCAAAATAGGGTAAAATAACCGCGAGCGGTTCTTTTTTCTTGCTTGGGCGATTTCACAGGAAGGTTTCCACGCCCTCGCTACGTGTCAAAAAAGATGTGAAATATTAGGAGTGGTAAGATTGGCTCAGGAGTCCTCTGTCCGATATCCCCGCGTGCTGCTCAAGCTCAGCGGCGAGGTTTTAGCCGGCGCTCAGAAAACCGGACTTGATTTTGACATTGTTCTCACCATCTGCAAAAGCATCAAAAAGTGCGTCGATGCTGGCGCGCAAATTGCGATTGTAGTGGGTGGAGGCAACTTCTGGCGAGGGCGTTCCTCCGGCCAGATGGACCGTACCCGCGCCGACCATATGGGGATGCTTGCCACCGTGATCAACGCGCTTGCCCTAGCCGATGCGCTCGAGCAAACCGGCGTGACCGCTCGGGTAGAAACCGCAATCGCCATGCAGCAGATTGCCGAACCATACATTCGCGGCAAAGCCGTGCGTCACCTGGAAAAGGGACGGGTCGTGGTTTTCGGCTGCGGCACCGGCAATCCCTTCTTTTCCACCGACACGGGCGCTGCGCTGCGGGCTGCTGAGATCGACGCCGACATCATCCTCAAAGCAACCAACGTCGACGGGGTATACGACAGCGAT
Organism: uncultured Oscillospiraceae bacterium; assembly: GCA_902462665.1. Lineage (GTDB taxonomy): Bacteria > Bacillota > Clostridia > Oscillospirales > Acutalibacteraceae > CABQCM01. The sequence goes on from CABQCM010000046.1 coordinate 2,937, forward strand.
CCCAAAACCAACCCGAACGCCCAAAAGTATGATACGTTAACCCATCAGGATATTTTAAGCCGACAGCTCGGGGTGATGGACTCGACCGCCGCCTCTCTGTGCCGCGATAACCACATGCCCATTTTGGTTTTCAATTTAAGCGATCCCGACAATATTTATCGCGCCATTTTGGGTGAGGAAATCGGTACCCTGGTAAAATAAATCCATTCGAAATTTATCTTTGTTCGTTATTCCATTACGGCGGCATCGTCCGCCCACAGAAAGGACAGTGTCACACTATGGATCAACTGTACACCACCGCGCAGGAAAAGATGGAGAAGAGCCTCGGCGCTCTTCAAAATGAGCTGGCCACACTGCGGGCCGGTCGCGCTACCCCAGCGGTACTCGACCGCGTCATGGTCGATTATTATGGCGTTCCCACCGCTGTCAACCAAATGTCCTCCGTTTCGGTCGTGGAAGCGCGTATTCTGCAAATCCAGCCCTACGATGTTTCCACTCTCAAGGATATTGAAAAAGCCATTTTGGCTTCCGACCTTGGCCTTACTCCACAAAATGACGGCCGGGTAATTCGTTTGAATTTCCCCCAGCCCACCGAGGAACGTCGCAAGGAGCTGGCCAAGCAAGCCGCCAAAATGGGAGAGGACGCCAAGGTGGCTATCCGCTCCATTCGCCGCGACATTCTCGACAAGTATAAGGCAATGAAAAAGAACTCGGAAATCACCGAGGATGACCTAAAGCAAAACGAAGATAAAATCCAGAAGCTGACGGACAAATTTTGCAAGGAGGCCGACGAAATCACGGCCAAGAAGTCCAAAGAGATCACCGAAATCTAACCATGACGCTAAGCATTGCTCCTCTTAACCGAGGGGCAATGTTTGCTGTTAAAAGGCTGGAGGATATCCCATGCTGTTTCGCAAAAAAACGACGCCCATCGAGACGATCAAACCCCGTCATATCGGCGTTATTATGGATGGCAACGGCCGGTGGGCCAAAAAGCGGGGACTCCCCCGTTCAGCGGGTCATTCGGCAGGCGCCAATGTATTTCGCTCCATCTGTCGGTACGCCAACTCCATCGGCATTGAATATATGACCTTTTACACCTTTTCCACCGAGAACTGGAAGCGGCCTAAGGATGAGGTTGACGCGCTCGTTTTATCGGGGATCGTTCCCGTCTGCCGGAGGATTTGCAGGCTCTTATGGCCGAAAACGAGGAAACCTCCAAGGACGCTACCGGCATGGTGGTTACTCTTGCCATCAACTATGGCGGGCAGGATGAAATTCTTCACGCAGCCGCGCAACTGTTTCGGCAAATGCAGGCTCAGGGCAAGAATCCGGAAAAGTTCACTGCAGAGGAATTTGCCGCCCATTTGTATACCGCCGGTATGCCCGATCCCGACCTCATCATTCGCCCAAGCGGAGAATTAAGGCTATCCAATTTTCTTACCTGGCAGTCGGCCTACGCCGAGCTATGGTTTTCCAACGTACTCTGGCCTGATTTTTCGTCCAAGCATCTGGATGCGGCTATCGAGGAGTATGCACGGCGCAACCGTCGGTTTGGCGGGCTGTAAAGGCCAAAACGTTGATAAAGGGAGGAATGAATGGTGCTCACACGAATCATTACCGGAGCGGTCGGCATCGTGTTGTTTGCCATTATTATTTTGTGCGCGAAGATTCCCTTCGTGGTAGAAACCGCCGTCGCTCTTCTTGCTGTTTTGGCCGTGTGGGAGTTGTTTCAGGCTGCAGGACTTCATAAAGATAAGGCACTGTGTCTGATGAGCATCGGATTTGTGGCTCTCATTCCCTTTTTGGGTACCCAGCCCCTGTGGATGAGCGCGCTTTGCTTTTTGTATACCGTAGCACTGTTTTTGCGTCTTATCCGCCACGAAACCCTGCGCGGCGGTATTGACGCGGTAGGGCTCCCCTTCTTTTTCAGCATTACCATTTCTTTTTCTTTTTCCTCGCTCGTTTTTCTGCGCGATTCTTATCGCGCCGGCATCGGATTGACGCAAGACGACAGCGTGTTTTTCATCGTGCTGGCGGCGGCCGGTGCTTGGCTTGCCGACGCGGGCGCTTACTTTGTCGGTCGTTTTTTGGGACGGCACAAACTGGCTCCTATCATCAGCCCCAATAAAACAGTGGAGGGTTTTATTGGCGGCATCGCAACCAACATCATTGGCTTTTGGGTGGCCGGATGGATTTACAGCGTCTGTTTTGCGGCGGCGGTCAACTATCCTCTACTGATTATCATGGGTTTGGTTTCGGCGCTGCTCGGCACGTTGGGGGATCTTTCGGCCTCCTACATTAAGCGCTCGTTCCACATCAAGGACTTTGGCAATATCATGCCGGGGCACGGCGGCATTCTGGATCGATTCGACAGTCTGCTGCTGGTTTCCCCTTTCCTTTACATTATAATTCGGCTGGTCCATCCGATCTGGCCTATCATTATTCATTGAACGGGAGAATAGATATTGAGTAAACGCATTGTACTCTTAGGCTCGACCGGGTCGATCGGAACCCAGGCGCTGGACGTGGTGCGCCGCTGTGGCTATGTCGTCGATGGTTTGTGCGCTCTGCGGGATATCGACTGTTTGGAGGAGCAGATACGTCAATTTCGCCCCGCCGTGGCGGCAGTTCAGAACGAGGCTGCGGCGTTGGAGCTTAGGCGCCGTGTAACCGGCCTTCCCACGGAAATTCTCGCCGGGGAAGATGGGGTGCTCACGGTAGCCGCTCAGACAGCCGACGTTACCCTCAACGCCATCGTTGGTATCGCCGGGCTGCGGCCTACCCTGGCCGCGCTGGAACAGGGGCAGAATTTGGCCTTGGCCAATAAAGAATCTTTGGTGGCGGCAGGCGACCTAGTGCTCGCGCTGGCCAAGCAAAAAGGTGGCAGTATCCATCCGGTGGACAGCGAACATTCGGCCATCTTTCAGTGCCTGCTGGCTGCGCCGCCTCATCGCTCGTGCAAAAAGATTCTGCTCACCGCCTCGGGCGGTCCCTTTTTTGGCCGCACTAAGGAGGAACTGCGCCACGTCACCCTGGAGGAAACGCTGCGTCATCCCAATTGGAACATGGGCGCTAAGATTACTGTCGATTCCGCCACGATGATGAACAAAGGACTGGAGGTCATTGAAGCGGTTCATTTGTTTGGCCTGCCGCAGGAGCGCATCGAGGTCGTGGTACATCGGGAAAGCATCATCCATTCGATGGTGGAGTTTGACGACAATGCCATCGTCGCTCAGCTTTCGTCGCCCGATATGCGCATTCCCATTCAATACGCTCTGACCTATCCCGATCGGGTTTGTTCTCCAGTGGAAGAATTGTCTTTTTCCAAGATCGCTAGCATGAGCTTTTTTGCTCCCGACGACCAGGCGTTTCCCTGTCTGCCCACCTGCCGGGAAGCCATTCGGCGCGGCGGACTTTACCCTGCCGCCGTCAATGGCGCAAACGAGGAAGCGGTTGGCGCGTTTTTGCGTGGGGAGATTCGGTTTGATCACATTAGCGAGCTGGTGCTGCGCACGCTGGAGGACGAATATCCCACCCGTTTCGATTCGGTCGAGGAGGTCTTTGAGGCAGACCGGCGCGCCCGGGAAGGTGTATTACAACGTCGAAAGCGTTTATACTAATTCCAAGCGGTCTATGGGGCCGCGCTAATTTCAACGAAATGATATGAGGTGATCGGATGCTTTCCTTGTCCATCGCATCGGTATGGCAGACGGTATGGCCTATTTTGGTGGCCGTTCTGCTGTTTGGGGTGGTCATCTTTCTGCATGAATGCGGTCATTTTCTCTTTGCCAAGCTGTTCGGGGTCAAGGTCAACGAGTTCGCGGTTGGATTCGGCCCCACCCTGTTCAAATTTGGCAAAGGGGAAACCACCTATTCCTTGCGTCTGCTGCCCTTTGGCGGCTTCTGCGCGATGGAGGGCGAGGACGAGGCGAGCGACAACGAACGCTCCTTTTCCAAAAAACCGGTTTGGAAGCGCATGGTAATTACCGTTGCCGGTGCGATGAACAACCTGATTCTCGGTCTGCTGCTTGTCAGCGTACTGCTTGCCATGGACGGTGTCTACGGCACCCGAGAGGTCGCTAAGTTTGCCGACAGCGCCATGAGCCAAAGCACAGGTCTTCAGGTTGGAGACGAAATTTTAAAAATTGACGGCCGCAGCATTTACTGCGCGACCGATATCAGCTACATGCTCATGAACAGCCGCGATGCGTCGGTCGATATGGTGGTGCGGCGCGACGGGATGAAAACCGAGCTGCCGGGCGTTACCTTCCGCACACAAGAGGTGGAGGGTCACACCATGATTGACCTCGACTTTAAAGTGCTTGGTCAATCGGTTTCCATCCTGCATCCCTTCTCGTTTATCAAGGAGGCTTTTCTGGAAACCGTTTCGCTAGGGCGGTTGGTCTGGATGTCGCTGTTTGACATGCTGACCGGGCGGTATGGTCTCAATGAAATCATGGGGCCGGTCGGTATCATCAACGAGACCGGCAAGGCCATTACCATGGGGCTGGAAAACGTTTTATACATTTTGGCGTTGCTGACCGTCAATCTGGGTATTATGAATCTGCTTCCCTTGCCCGCTCTCGACGGCGGCCGGCTTATTTTCTTGGCCATTGAGGGAATCCGGCGCAAACCCATTCCGGCCAAATATGAGGGCTGGATACACGGCGCTGGTCTGGCGGCCCTTCTGCTACTTTCGGTTTTTATTATGGGCAACGATATTTGGCGGCTCATTCGGGGCGGCTAATGTCCTTTCCCGACTTTAACAACGAGCATGGATTACGAATTAGAGCTTATCCCAAGGGAGGATGCGCAATGACCAGTATACGACAGGTTCAGGTAGGGAAAGTACGTATCGGCGCACGCGCGCCGGTCAGTATACAGTCGATGCTGAGCGTTCCCGCATCCGATATCGCCGGCAGCATCGCTCAGGCAAACGAGCTTTCGGCGGCCGGGTGTGAAATTATCCGCGCCGCCGTCCCCGATCGCGCTTCGGTTCCCCTCATCGCGGCTCTCAAGGAGCAATGCGACCGCCCCATTGTGGCCGATATCCATTACGATTATCGCATCGCGCTCGAGTGCGTGGCGGCCGGAGTGGACAAAATCCGCATCAATCCTGGTAACATTGGCGATCGACAGCGGGTCAAAGCGGTAGCGGAC
>CABQCM010000047.1 GCA_902462665.1 uncultured Oscillospiraceae bacterium
TTCAATGGAATTATTATTGTTTTGTTCCAATATTTCAAACGTCAGTTGAGCGCCACGACGCCCGCGTTGAGATACACGGCAAAGGTCACCCAAAGGAGCACCGGCAGCATCAGTAGCCCGGCTAGCCGGTCGACGCGGGCAAAGACAAGTACCGTAAAGCCTAGCACCGACCACAACGCTATGGCGATCACCAAGGCCAACCCGGGCATGTTGCAGCCAAAAAAGATGGGAGACCATAAAAAGTTCAGCAGAAGCTGAAGCCAATATAGCCGCAGCGCGATAGGACGCAGCGTACTGGAGCTTTCCGAAACCAGATACGCGGCGACGCCCATGAGCACGTAAAGCACCGTCCATACAATAGGAAAGACCCAGCCGGGCGGCGACAGGGGCGGACGGTGCAGGGTATTCCACATCTGACCCATATCGCCCGAGAGCAGGGAGGATACCCCGCCCACAATCAATGGAATGGCGACCCATAGTATCAATTTTTTCAGACGCACGGTCTGCACCATCATGGATTTTGCCATAACGCCAACCTCCTCAATCGGCCCATCGGAGGGCCGTTTCATCCGCAGAAAAAACGTCTGCTTCCACCATACCGGCGCGCGATATGCTTTTGGCGTTCGCGGAAAGCGATGGTATAGTCTCAGAATTATTACTATGCCAAAAAACGCCGAATATGCGTGCTTGGCGACGTGGCATCCCGAGATTTCTTGATTTTTGACCGCAAACAAAAGAGATGGTAATGCACATAAACCTGTAATTATTTTATCTATTTGTGCTAATTGTATTTACAAATATTTAGAATTCATATATAATACAATCAAATTCAACTGGTAAGCTAGCATGCGGTTTGCCTACCCAAGGCCCGCCGCACAAATTGGAGGGAGAAATGATGAAGTACTCTATTCACAATCGCGGCCTTTCGCTCCTGCTCTGCTTGCTGATGGCGGTCGGACTGTTTACCGTCTGTGGCTTTGGCGTGGCGGCGCAGGGGACAAAGGAACTGGAATTTCAGACCTGGAACGCCGGCGCCCTGGCCGACGCTGCTGCGGCGGTTGGCACCAAAAACAGCCACGATTATCCCATTTTTACTTCTTACACCCAATGCATCGGCCGTCGATCGCTGGGTACAACCGGCCCCTTTATCCACAACGCCCGCGTGGAGCATCAAAAGAACGGCGAGCTGCAGTACTACGACGGTCTTTCGGTCTCCATGATCGTTCGCCTGATTGCCGACGACGGCTATGATGCGGGGAATCTCTGTACCTTTGACCTGGCCTATAAGCTCAATGACTATCCCGATCAGTATCTCTACGCGTATCCCGTCACCATAGACGAATACGACGCAGCGGTCACGCAGACCGACCCCGTCTACGGATATGAATACAAGGAATTCATTATGTCGGCCACGCTGGAGGGAGAGGTGTTTGACGACGCGGCGGACAACACCATGGAAATGCGGGTGATATCGAACAATACCGATTACTCCGTGACCATTTTCTCACTGGAATTAATCGACATGGACGATAACGTTCTGGCGAAATTTGAGGGAGAAGGAATGTCCTCGCTGCCCGGTATCGAAGGCACGTACGAGCCGATTTCCAACGACCCCGACCATCCGGCCGGAATTGTTTCCTACTCCGGGTCGGATGCCCCCGCCCTCTCCTGGCGCGGCGAGCCGTACACCATTTATAACGCCGACGGGCAAAAGGCCGCCGGTTCACCGGGCGCACTTCTGGTGGACGGGCTGGGCGATACGCTGGACGAAGGCGACTATTCTTTCCGTTTCAATATGTCCACCATGTACAGCCTGGGAACCAAAAAGGTGTTGTTCACCGTCGTGGACCAAACCGCGGGCGGGGAGGAAATCGCCCGGCTGTTCGTGGACAAGGACATGGTGGACGCGACCGTTGGCTCGGACAGCGGCATATTTGAGGACCGCAGCGTTCCCTTCACCATTGATGCGGCCCGCGCCGGCCACCGGATTCAGTTCCAAGTGTTTGTATACAATGAAACCGACTTTAAGCTCCGCTCGGCCAGCCTGAATCTGGTCGTCGATGCGGATGCGGCCGCACCGGACGACGCGCAGGCGGTCATCGATGTGATTACCGGTATGGATATTGCCGATGCGCAGGCCATTGCCGGCGCACGCACCGCTTACGATGCGTTGAACACGCTGGGCAAGGCGTGGGTGGGCGCCGATCTGGCGGCCAAGCTGGCTCAATACGAGCAGGCTCAGATTGACGCGACCGCAGTGAAAGACGCCATTGCCGACTTGGGCAGCAAGGATGATCTGAACGACGGTAACTACGCCGAAAAGACGCAGGCTCTGGAGACGGCGGAGGGCTTATACAGCGGCTTGGCGCGCACCTACGGCAAGGAAAATGCCGACAAGCTGGCGCCCAACGCGTCGGCCATCAGCGAATACCGCGCGGCCTATGAAGATGCCAAAAGGCTGGCTGAAATCAAACGCGATTGGAATCGCATCGTCGAAATGGTGGACGCCATCGGCCCGGTGGAGAGTATCACTCCAGACAATGTGGTCGCAAAGGAAGAAGCGCTGAAGACCGTGGCAAGGGCCGTCAAAGAGTTCTGTGACATCTATTCGAATGATCCGAACTTCGCACTGATTTCAAATTTTGACAAAATCGAGAACCGTTTGACCGAACTCCAGAATAAAATCGACGAAATTAAGGCGTCGCGTTATGAACTTGGCAAAGTCAATGACGATGACAGCATCGACGCGGCGGACGCGCTGCTCGCATTGCAGCATTCGGTACATCTCACCACCCTGGAGGGCGACGCCTTCCTGGCGGCCGACGTCAGCGGCGACGGCCATGTGGACGCGGCCGACGCGTTGCTGATTTTGCAGTGCTCGGTGAATCTCATTCAGCCCGAGGATTTCCCAGCCGCCCAGAAAGACGGTAATAAACCTCAATAAGCATCCAACACACGGCAAATTTCAGCGACACAGCGCTGGAAACGGCGAATGGGAATCCTGCTTCGGCAGAGGCCTTCCCATTCGCCGTTGTGTTGTTTTTCGCCTCGGGCCATTCTATCGCGCGGTACGTTCCCTCCTACGGTGAATCGGCTTTTCCATTATTGTATGGAATTCTGCCGCAGGGTGTGGTAAAATCGCAGTAATATCATCTTTCCAATCCCTTTTGCAACGAAAGGAGATCTGTCATGCGAAAATTTCGAATTGCCGTTTTGGCAATGCTGCTCAGTCTTTGCGTCGGCATGCAGCTTCCCGTCACAGCCGCGGCCGCCCAAATGGGCGACGTGACCCAGGACGGCCACACGGACGCCGCCGACGCGCTGGTCGCCCTGCAAGCATCGGTGGGGCTGACCACCCTGACGGCGGAGAAAACCGCTCTTGCCGACGTGGACGGCAACGGCGATGTGAATGCTGCCGACGCACTGCTGATTTTACAGTATTCGGTCGGCCTGATTCGCCGTTTCCCCGCCGACGCGGGCACGGTGTCCATCCCCTGGTCGACGGATGGCAAGGCCGTCCTGCAATCGGCGAGCGCATTCCAGTTGGACGGTGCTCACACCATTTCGCAGGTAGCGACCCAGTATACCCCCGAATACGATTTGCAGGCTGATTCCTTCATGCTCTACATTCAATCCATTGCCTCGGCGCAGAGCATGATGGACAGCTGGAAGGACTCCGGCCGGGATTTGAGCGTTATGATTGCCGCCGGACGAGACGCCGGCAGCGAATATTTTACCCTTCATCCCGAACGTGGGAACAAAGACGTGCACACCCACCAGGACGGCAGTCTCATGCTTCATTCCGGCACGACCTATTACATGCTGCCCACGCGGTATTACGCGCAGTATAAGCTCGAGCTGGTGAAAAAGGTCTGCGAATTCTCCCCGACCTATCTGTGCATTGAAGAGCCGGAGGTCTTTGTCTACGCCACCTACGCCGAGGGCTTTCAGGAGGAATGGGAGGAGTATTACGGCGAACCATGGCAGGATCCGCTCTCCTCGGCTGAGGCGCGGTACAAGGCTTCCCGGCTGATTACCCAGCTCTGGGTTCGCTATTTTCAAGCCGTGCGCGATTATCTCGACGCCAGCCATCCCGAAATCAAGCTTTTGGTGGCGGCGCACGATGTGCTCAATTACGACCATCACCAAATTGTATCCTGTATCAATACCTTTACCCAATCGGGCCTCGTCGACGGCCTGATTGGCCAGACCTGGAGCGACTGCATCTACGGTTCGGGCAGCGCCTACGGCGGCGGCTATCCCCGCCGGCTGTTTGAACGTGCCTGGGTGGAATATGCCACCTATGCCGATTCCATGAAAGAGGGGCAGCATCTCTTTACCCTCTCCGACCCCAAGGCGGACAACGCATCCCTAAGCTGGGATACCTACGAATCTCTTTGGCAGCTAAGTGTGGTCACTCAGCTTCTCATGCCCGAGCTGCATCGGTTCCAGTCTTACATCTGGCCTCACCGTGCCTTTTCGGCCGACGTGCCGAAGGCATACAAGACCAAGCAGCTCAACGTATTCAACGCCATGAGCGACGTGGGCGGCAAAGCGGTGGATCTCTACGCCGGCACGCCGGGAATCTCGCTGGCCATGAGCGACACCCTGACCTGGCAGTACGGCACGCAGTATATGCCCGTGGCCAACACGCAGGACGGGATACACAGTCTGTCGCTGCCCCTCATCGAGCGGGGAATTCCCCTGAAGGTGACCGCTCTGGATCAGGTGCATTCGGCCGAGGACCTAGAGGGCGTGAAGGTACTCATTTTAACCTACGATGTAATGAAGCCCGTGAACGAGGAAATCAACCGCGCGATTGCCGACTGGGTGCGCGCGGGCGGCACCCTGTTGTATGTGGGAGGCCACGACGCGGCCGAAACCGTCGAAGGGGAATGGTGGACTCAAAAGAACCAAACTCCGCTGCAAAATCTGCTGGTCCATCTGGGGCTGGAAGTCGAGGTGGGACGGCTCGATTCCGTCACCATGATGTCATGGGAAGGCAGCGCCTGTCCCAGCTTCAACGACCAGCTTCTACTTGGCAACATCGCCGAATATACCGCCACCTTTACCGGCGGCGGGGTAACTCCGCTGCTGACCGATATCGACGAAAGCTGCCTGGGCTTTGAAGCGAGCATCGGCAAGGGCGCGGCGGTCGTGCTCGGACTGCCGTCCTCCTACTTCGCCTCTCTGGAGGCCGGGCCGGAAAATCTGCGCGAGCTGGCCCGGTATACCGTCAACCGGCACTCGGACGCGCGGTGGGTGGAAAGCAACCTGATGGTTTCAAAGCGGGAACGCTATCTCGCCGCTCAGGCTCTGGATTACACCGAGGGCGAAACCCTCACCGGCCATTTTATTGATTTGTTTGACGAAGTCTTGGGCGTTATTGAGCAAAAAACTCTTGCGCCGGGGCAATCGGCTTTGTTGTACGATATTTCTGATCTGCTCACATCGGGTACGCCCCGGTTTGGGTTTACCGGCGGCGAGCCGGTGGGGGCTGTGACTGAAGAAGCCGACGTTACCTCCTTTTCCATTCGGGGACCGGCCAGCTCGATTTCCTCCACCCGGTTGCTGGGCAACGGTCGGTATCCCAAGACCATATTGCTCACCTGCGGCGGCGAGCGGTATTCTCAATACACCGCGATGTGGAACAACGCCACCTCTTCCCTGCTGATTCAAACCAATCACACCTCCACCGAGCCGGTCAGCATTCGGGTGGAATGGGGCGACGAGCCGGTGGAAGATACTGTGCCGTACGAATGGACCGCCGCCAAATACCCCGCCAACAGTCAGGGACTGGATGCGGATTTTCTGCTGCGCGACACGGCCACGGCCACTCGTACCATGCGCCGCACCGCCGATGGCGAGCTAGTCTATCGGTTTGATTTGAGCCAAATGCGGGATGCGTATCTTTCGTTTACCGTGGGAGCAAACTATTGGCTGGAGATTTCCATCGACGACAGCACCTATCACACCGTTGCCCGCTATGACGGCGAACCCCTGACCACAGCGAACAACCGTACCACCGTGCAGATATATCCAGACGAATGGGACAGCGCTGGCGTGGTATACGTGCGGCTGAGAAGCAGTGAAAGTACACCGTCCTACGGCGCAGCGATATGGGATTTCACCATACATCGAAAGCAGCCTTTGTCCTAGCCGGATATTCGAATGTCTCATGGTATCACATTGCCTTCCGCCAGACTGACCGATTTATATAAAGAACGCCGCCCCAGATACGACTGGGGCGGCGTTTTGTCGTGAAAAGCATTTGCAGTGACGAGTTCTAGCACCTCGTAATAATCGCATACCACAAGGTATCCCGGTCTCCCGACAAGGGAAGCACACCGTCGGCCGGCACGCTCAGGCAGCTAACGTATTCCGGCTGCTCGAAGCTGTGCAGCTCGATGCAGTAATTTCCTTCTCCGGTGAAAGGGGCAAGGTTGAGCTTTAAGCGGCTGTCTCCATCCTCTTCAAGGAAACCGAAGAGCAGATAGGAATCCTCCAGCCGGTAGGCGGTGACCCGCGCGTCGGGGCAATCCCGGCGAAGCACGCAATCCCCCAGAAGATCCCCCTGTACAAAGTAGTCCAAAAATTCGCGCCGAAGCTCGGTACACCGTTTGATGGTAGCCGAGAATTCGGGATAATCGGCAATTTTGGCCGAGCCGTTGACCCCGCCCGGCTTGGAGGGATACACATTGAGGAACATATTGTCCATAAAACACAGCTTGGCCTGGCGGGGGGAACAGTCCACATTCACATTCGGGCGGGTGGTGCGCACGACATAGTTGTAGGCGCGGCTGTCTCCGATTTTACCAAGATAGTTCCAGTTCCAGGTGTAGTCGAGATGGTTGATATCCGCCTCAAAATGAAAGGTCGATTCGCCCGAGATGACCATGTCGGAACGAAGCTGCCGGGTCTCCTGGATATACGCCTCCAGCAGATCGGAAACATTGCCTTCGCAGGGCGCGGCAATGTACTGATCCCACCCGACCGAGGGGCTGTCGCATTCATCCCGCAAAAAGCGCAGACCGTCGAGGACATCCTGTTGCCAGAGCTTGTTGTCCTGGTTGATGACAAAGCACTTAGCCGCCTTAAGATACGGGGCCTGAAAGGAGGGGATCGCTTTGCGGTTCTGCACCCATCCGGCGTTGGCCTGCGCGGCATCCGGGTCAAAGCCGTACCGTTTCATCATCGGCGTCCAAATGGAAATCAGGGAAACCAGCGGCGAGACATTGACCCCCATTTCCCGCAGACGGCGGACGTTGCGGACGTATCCCTCATAACCGCCCAGCTCCTCATAATACATTTCCTTATCGTATGGAAGCCTCTCGTCGTGCTCGCCCCAGACGCTCAGTTCATGCAGACCGTGCTCGACCATATCCTGCGCCACTGCCGGCAAATCGTCGTAACGGTAGGACACCGAGTCCGGGTCGGCCGGATACTGCTCCTTGACCCACACCGTGCGAAAGCCGATATCCTCCACAATATGCTTGGGCGGCGTATGCCGGCGCTTTTTGTTCTCGTCGACAAAATCCTTATACGGCCCGATGCCATGCACCCAGCCGCCTTCATGGGGGGTGAGGATGTATTCGGCCGTCTGGTAGCTTTCCCCCTTGCCCACCGTCACATCATGCAGCGAACCTAGGCGCAGGCGGCCAGTCTGTTGGTTGAGCCGAGCGAGGAGCTGCTCCCCCGTGCCCATGGCCTGCATATTGTCAGGGCCCCAGCCCCACCATTTGCAAAAGACCGAAAAGCCGCCCGACAGAGAACCATAGTCGTAATAACGGCCAATCATATTATCGCTGCCGCCGAAATACCCGCCGCCGTGATAAATTTTGCCGCACACCGAGGGCTGGATGGCAAAAAAGTTCATGCGGGTCTCGGGAGTGTCGGCCAGCTCCAAAAAAGGATGGTCGACCAGTCCCAGTGTGGTCAGACGGGTGGATTCTTTCGAATCGACCGGGTCGAGCCCGACAAAATCAGGAAAAATCACCTGACGCACGACAGCGTCGCAATGATTTTCCACCCGGCACTGCATGGAAATGGACCGGCCGTCGGGTAGAGCGGTATAGGTGACGATCGCCTCCACGCC
>CABQCM010000048.1 GCA_902462665.1 uncultured Oscillospiraceae bacterium
AACCGTCCTTGTGATTATATTAGCATAGCAGGTTGAAATTGTCAATGGCGAAGTTTGTACTTTTTATAGAGAAAAAACAGTGAATAATTTTCACAAACCGTTGCTGCTCTTTTCCATAAAAATAAACATAAAGTAATTGTAACGACACAGCCCTCCGGCATGATTCGCCGGAGGGCTGCATTCATATAGGGACGGACGAAAAACTATGCCCGCCCGATAGGAGGAGAAGTGCGGAAATTAAGACTGCTCGACGGGGAATTCCGAAATCAATCCGACCGAATGCTGCAAAATGCACAGCGCATCGGCCGCGTCGGTCTGGCCGTTGTTATCCACGTCGGCGGACGTCAGCTCCGCGCCGCCCAGGCTGCGCAGGGCGACCGAGGCTTGTAGCACGGCCAGCGCGTCGGCCGCGTCCACGTCGCCGTTGTTGTCCACATCGCCATAAGCCGTCAAGGTGCGCTTGCTGTGGCGATAGGGATTGTTAATATAAGCGGTGGGATAATCCAAAATTTCATAGCTGCCGTCGGCGTGATACAAGGCCGACTGGTCGCGTCCTACCAAAACCTTTTTCTCGTCCAGCGCGTATTTTTTCTGCATGACCCCGTTCATCGACCAGCCGAGGAAATAGGGGTTGATGTCCGAGCAGGAGAACACGCCGGTATCATCGATGCAGTTGGCCGCAAAGCGGAACACATTCGAGAGCTTTTCTGTTTCGCCGTCGTAGCCGAGATAGGAAAGCTCGGTGCCGCCCAGGAAAAGCACATGGCCGGTCATAGTATTCCCATTGTATTCAATGCGGTCGGGATAATAGGCGATGGATTGCTTGTAGCGGTCCACCGCGTCGCGGAAACGGCTGTCCCCGGTGATATCCCAGGTACGCTGAAGGGCCAGCACCAAACGCGCGTCAAACGCGCCGAAGGAGCCGTCTGGCCGCTGCTCGCCCAGCGCGAAGCCGCCCCAGTATTTGGCCATTTCCACATAGTTTTCGTACCCCATCGCGGCCAAAAAGCCGCATCCGGCAATGTGGTCGTTGGACCGACCGGGGGTCACGCCGCGCTGCGTCGAAGCGTTGTAGCAAGCGTCCATCGAACGCAGGGCCAGCGCCTCGGCCTGCTTGGCCAGAGGGCTGTCGTATTTTTTAAACACATAAGCCGCCGCCGCCATTGCGCCCGGCCCAAGGCCTTCGTCGCCGCACAGGTAGCTGGGATCGTAGCCCCGCGCGCCGTAGACTCCGCGGCTGACCAGATTTTTTGCCACCTGAATGGGCCAAGAGAGATTGCCGTCCACTCCCTGGAAGGGCAGAGCGACCAGCTTGGGGGTCGCGCCGCCGGCATAGACCAGCTCCAAACGGTCGAACTGGCTGCTGCCGTCGCTGTGAAGCAAAATGCGCTCGGGCGGGACGTCCCAGACCACAATCATAGCCTCGGCCTGGGCGTTTTGCGACGAGTGAAGCATCAGATAGCCCTCTTCGGGTACGTCGATTTCGGTTTCACCAGCCACCCCGCTGAAAGCCACCATGTAATCCCCCACCGAGGCGTAGCCCCACGGGCGCACGGCCTTGCCGTAGGCGAAGCTGGATTTAAAATTGCTAAACACCACGCGGTAGGAGTCGGTCCCCTGTGAGGATACCGACAGGGTGGTCGGGCGGTCGGTGGTGCCGGCCGGCCAGGTGATATCCAACTGGGCGCTGGCCGACGGGCCGTATTGATAGGTACGCACCATGCCGTCGCCCAATTCCTTCCCGGAGTCGGTCACGGCGGTGTCGGCCACGCTCACATCGTTGCCGCCGGCTGTGCCGGATACAAAGACGTCGGTAAAGACCTCGATGTTATCCTGGTTGACCGCCATTTGAAGATATTTGGCGTTCTTTTCATTGACAAAGACCTGTTTGGGGCGGCTGTCGAGCTTATAAAACATCTCATAATCGCTACCCGGCACCATGGCCTGCCGCACGCCCTCGTAGAGGTCGGTGATGGTTTCCAGCCGCACGATGGGAGAAAATCGTTCCTCGTCGGCCAGGGCGATAATCGAACGGGAGGTATCGTGGACGTAGAACAGCTCTCTGGAGCGCATCATGCCGTCAAAGCAGTTGACCCCATAGCGGCCGTCAAACAGGTTGTTCATATAATTCCCGGCCAGGGAGTTGAGCAGCACCAGGTCGTCCGAGCCATCCTGATAATAATTGCGGTACATGGTTCGGGTTTGCTCCCCTAAGCTCCAGCTCGTCTCGGGCATGGTCACCATGGCCGTGAACCCGGCGCGCACGCGGCTCCAAAGCCCGCATTCGCCCGCGTCCGTAGCGGTGAGTACGATTTCGACGGCCACCGCCTTGCCCTCGCTGCCATCCGATAGAGGAATGGTCAGGTTATAGCCGTTGTCCACCGTCGAGGAGACCGGTTTGCCGTCCACTCGCACCACCGGCTTTTCTGCGCTTTCCGCCCAGGGAATGCTCAGCGAAATTTCCTCCCCCACGAAGGCCGGGGGCAGATTGAGATACCGGGTGAGGGTGACCTTTGCGCCCGGCTCGGCCTGAATGACTTGGCCCGCCGATACCTTTACCCCGGTCGAGCTTTGCCAGTTCTCCGACACGTCCATCCACGCGTTGACGGGGTTGCTCCCGCCGGTCACGGTCACATAACGGGTGGAATAAAGGGAAGTTCCCCAGCCGTCGGACGGGTTACCGTCCGAAAAACGGACGTAGACGCGGTTCGACTGCCGGAAATAGGGGGACAGGTCAATCGAGCGCATCTCGCGGTAACGGCCGTGGGTGCGAAAGTTCAGTTCCTGCGACCAATTCAGGCGGTCGGAAGATACCTCCACCTGAAATTCATGCGCAATGTCCATGGTGATAAAGGCGGTTTGTCCCATTTCACCGCTGAATTCGTAAACAAAACTGCCCCGGTAGTCGGCTACCCGGTAAAAGGAAGTTCCGAATTTGGACACTTGGTTGTTGGAGGAGTAAAGATACGGCTGCTCTGAGGCCGTGTTGGGCAACAGGGTGACGGATTGATACTGCATTGGCGTTGCCTCCCGCGTTGTGTATTGTTGGATTGCACGCACGGGGGACTCGCTTGTCTCGCGAGCCGCTTGCCCCGCCGGCAGGGCGCAGACGCTCAGTAGCGACAGACATACCGCCGCCGCGGTGATTTTTCGACGCAATGATGTCATATCCATGCCCTTCCTTTCTTAGATTGCTGCAGCGCGGGGAGGTAAGGGTTTATTTCATCCTCCCCGCGCCGTAGGAAAAACGGGCGATTATTGTTCCACTGGAAAACGCGTAATCAACTGAACCGAGTACTGTAGGATACACAGCGCGTCGGCCGCGTCAATACCGCCGTTGCCGTCCACGTCTGCCGCAGCCGACTGGGTCTCATCCAGTTCAATGAGCCGGACACTGTGCTGCAACGCCATGAGAGCATCGGTAGCGTTGATGTCGCCGTCGTTATTGATGTCGCCGTAAACTATGTCTTTCTCCTGCTCTTTGAAGGCGTTGTACTTGCTGCGGGCCTCTAAAAGCTGGGCGTCGTTGTCAATCAGGCCGAGAGCGTCCTCGCCGTATGCGGATACAAAACGGTAACGCAGCCCTTCGGCCGTTTCGATAGCGGCAAGCTTTTCGCTGTAATTCTCCTGTGTTACCTCGCCAATGGCCGCGATGGCGGCTTTCAGCGCCTCGGCGTCAGCGGTTTTTTGCTGCTCCTGGGCGTTGGCGGCGAACTGGTCGTAAGCCTCTCTGGCGGTTTTCAGCGTTTGCTGATGGTCACCGATGAGCTCGTCGACCTCGTCTTGGCCGTAGCTGCCGAGGAAGGCCGACAACAGCCCCTCCGCCGTTTCAATAAGCGATTTTTTGGAAGCGTAATTCTCCACCGTGACTGTGCCGATTTGCTCAATGGCCGACACGATTTGCCGCGCGTCGGTCAGCTTTTGCGAGGTCAGGGATACCAAACGCACCGAGCGAAGGAAGATTTCCGACGAGCCAAAGCTTTCTATTTGCAGAGTGATATCCTGCCCGGCGTGCGCCTGGTCCACCGTGACATAGAACCGGGTGGTGTCATAGCGCCCGCTGTTTTCGAGATGGACGGCCTCCAGCACGTCGATTTTGGAATAATCATAGCTGGAAAGCACCGTCTGACCGTTGTCGCCCAGGGCGGTAAAGCGCGCCTTGCCATCAAAGCCGCTGTTGCCCGTAGTCATAAGCTCGACGTCAAAGGCGTACACGCCTGCGTCCAGCTTAGCGGTAATACCGCCTGCCAGCGTCGAGGGGGCGGTAGCCGAGCCGAATCCTGCCGCCGCGTGCAGACCGGTCACCTGGCCGGAATCGTTCTCGATGTTTTCCCGTTCCACGTTGCCTTTTACCGCGAGGGAAAGCAGTTCTCCCTCGCAGTCCCACACCAGCTGTCCGTCCACGCACACGCCGAAGTAATAAAGCTCGACCGTATGGCGGCCCTCGGTGGTATTTGCACCGATGTTGAACTGGAGATTGTCATAATCCTGTCCCATGGTTCCCATCGTAAGATGCAATTCTTTATAGGAATAACCAAAGTTCGGATCAATCAGCTCGGGGGCTTCCTCGAATTCCTCCCGCGTGATGTAGTGGCTTAGCGCGCCGTCGGTGCCCTGGGTGTCAATCAGCTCAAAGTATTGGCTGCCGTCGTAGCTGTTGTCCGAGTTGGACAGGCGCACAATCACCGAAAGCTCGCTGCCCTGGGCGAAGATCAGAGAACCGTCATTGTAGGTCGCAGGCGGGGTGAGATACATCAGCCAGTACCAGTCGCCGCGAACGTCGCTGGCGGGCTCCCGCACGCCGATGGTTTCGGTGGTGTAGGTTTCCGCGCCGGAGTTGGCGGCCGCAAGGTCGGCTCCCGTCCAGAGCTTTCCTTCGGTCTCGGTGAAGCGGTCGGTCGTGTAGCGCAGTAAATAGTTCAGCCGTTCGCGCGCGGCGGTCAGACTGCCGAGGTTGGAAACCAGAGCGGCCGCTTCGTCGCCATACTGATCGGTCAGGCGGCTCACCGCCGCTTCGGCGGCTTCCACCGTCTGTTTCCCGGCACGGTAGCTGTAGGGTCCAAAGGGAATCAGCGCGTTAATGGCCTCCTCGGCCGAACGAATCAGTTGGCGTTTGAGGACCTCTTCGCCGGCGTTCTCCGTGAGGGTATTGTAATCCTCGCGGGCCTGTTTCAAATCAGCCGCGTTGGGAATGTTCGCGTCGGCCGCCGGCTGGCCAAACCTTTCCACATAGGCGGCGTAGGCCGCTTCGGTTTTCTCAATCAAATCGATCTTGTCCAAGAAGTTGTCCGGGGTCAGGGTGCCGATGGACGCGATTGCGCTGACAATTTGGTCCGCCTCCACGCGTTCCTCGGTGGTGAATTCGTACAGCGTAACGCTGCGAAGATACACGTCCGCGCCATCAAACGCCTCGATCTTCACGGAAATCTTCTGTTCATCGCTACCTTGAGGAAGGGCGAAATCAATCCGCAGAGTGTCGTAGCGCCCGGTGGTTTCCCCCAGCAGGCGGGAGAGAACCTGTGCGCGGTTGTACTCATAGGTTTGCAGCACACCCGTCGGGGTGCTCACACTCACGCGCAGCTTATCGTTTGAATCGCCGTGGGTTTTGACACTCAGCTCAGCCGTATAGCTGCCGGGCTTCAAAGTCGGCGTTTCCAGCTCGGCCAGGGTGCGCGCCTCCCCGGTCGGAGCTTCGCTGTGCCGCGAGACGATGCCGGTGGCTTCCCCGGTCGCATTGGGGATGTTGACCCGCGTGATCGAGCCCTGTTCGGCCTGCGACAGGGCTTCGCCGTCGCACTCCCACACCAGCACGTCGTCCACATAGACGCTCAGTCCATATAGTTCCACCGTGTGCCGGCCAGCCAGAGAAGGGGTGCCAATGT
Source organism: uncultured Oscillospiraceae bacterium (assembly GCA_902462665.1). Lineage (GTDB taxonomy): Bacteria > Bacillota > Clostridia > Oscillospirales > Acutalibacteraceae > CABQCM01. Next base: position 5,883 of record CABQCM010000048.1, read on the forward strand.
GAATGTTCATCTGGTCAATATCCTGACTGAGCCGGCCCATCTCCAGCGTCACCTCGCGGTAACGGTAGCCAAAGACCGGGTCGGTTTTGACCGGAGCCGCTTCGAGCAGCTCCTGGGTTATTTCCATGCTGGGGCCGCCGCAGTTGGTCGCGTCGATAAAATCAAAGGTGCCGCCCATGTAGGTTCCGTCGGTATTGTAACGGGCAACCACCTTCATCGACGAGCCGGAACGGAAAATCAGCGAGCCGTCGGGCCGGCTGGACGTCGGCTTGACGTGCATAATCCAGTACCAGTCACCCCGCGAGGTGGACGCGGGCTCGCGTACGCCGACCGTTTCGGTCGTATAGCTCTCGCCCGATTGCCGCAGGTCAGCCAGCCGGTCGCCGCTCCAACGCTCGACAAGGCGCTCTACGGTATTGCCGGTTTCAGCCGCTGCGGAAACCGCCGCGGGGACGCCGGCTCCCATCAGCGCCAGCGCCAACACGAAGGCAAGAAGCTTGTGTGTGCGATGTCTCATCATCATACTCTTCCTCCTAAATAAACTGCTGTGCCGGATTGACAAAAAATTAGAGATATGCTACATTAAAATTGTCAATCGGAAACGCCAGCTTTGCCATTATCATAGCATACTTTCATGAAAAACTGAATGGAACTAACAAATAAATATATATAATTATATCATGTTACCATGTAATTTTCAAAGGCAAAGGGAGGGGGATTTATGCGGCAAAATTTGGTCGATCCTTACATTTACCGCATCACCTGGGATCATCGCGCGCCCGGCTGGGAAAAGCCGGAGGAATACATCCCGCATTTTGACTTGACCTTTGTAATTGACGGTCAAGCGGACTATTGGTGCGACGGGGAGCATGTTACGGTACGCGAGGGCGAGTGTGTCTTTCTTCCCCGCAACAGCCGCCGGAAAATCCTTTCCGAGAACGGCTGCGAGATGATTGTGCTTTACTTTTTTCTCACGGGAGAGATTCCATTTCGGTTTGAGCGCCACATCCGGGTGCGCAATATGAACTTGATGCTGTATTATCTGCACAGTTTCAATAATGCTTGGTGGCTCCGCCCGGAGCATTATTTGACCGAATGCCAGGAGTTTTTTTATCTGATACTCAATGAATTGTCCTGTTCGGCCGTACATATGCCGCCGAACCCGATGGTGGAATCGGCCAAAGATTTTATCTTTCACCACTATGCCGAGCCGTTGTCTTCCCGCCAGCTTGCCGAGCAGCTGAGACTGCATCCCAACTATTTCGGCGAGCTGTTTCAAAAGCACGAGGGTTGCACGGTGAGGGAGTACCTGGCGGCCTTTCGCATCCGTAAGGCCATGACCCTGCTCAAACGGCAGGAGCTGAGTGTGCAGGAGGTAGCGGCCATGACCGGTTTCAGTGATAGCCTTTACTTTACCAAAGTGTTCAAAAAATATATTGGCCTGCCGCCATCCCGGTATCGCAAGACCTTTTAATTTTGTCCAAGGTAAGAACCGGCGGGCATAGATTTGTTTTTTGCCTAAATTCATCCCAAAAATAAACCGAGACTTCCCTTAGGAGGTCTCGGTTTGTTTTTTCATGATGATACCTTTTGGTTGCCAAGGGCGCCTTATCCTGTTTCCGGTTTTGGGTGCGCATGGACCGTTTGTACGATAGCAGGCGCGGATTTATGCATCAAGAAACGCATCCACTAAAACACATCGGCTATCCTGCGTGATTTCCTGAATATAACTTCCCTTGGCAAATACCATTGCGCCGATGCATAGTTTGCCGTTTTTCTTGACATATTCCAGGCGTTGCGAGAAGTCAACCTCAACGTCGCCAAACATGCCGCTTTGTAAAAACACATCGGCATGCCGCTGGTTTTCCGCCAGATATTCCAGCAGCTGAAAAAGCCGACTGCCCAGCTCGCCGGCCGTGCCCGAATCAAACAGAATGTAGGCTAGATGTCCGCCGATGCCCAGCGCCACCTCCTTGTCGTCATTGCTGGTCTTCATAATAGCCCGGATACACAGCGGAGGGGAGCTCGATTCAAAACAAGGCCAGGCCAGTTCTTCCAAATCCCAAAGCGATATGGTTTCAGGAAACGCGAGATTGGCAAGATAATACTGGTCGGCTTCCAATTGGGCGCTGTCCATTGCAGTGGGCTGTACATAGTGCTGCTGTGAAAATACAATTTGCTTTTCGGGATACACTTCATAG
>CABQCM010000049.1 GCA_902462665.1 uncultured Oscillospiraceae bacterium
CCGCCCCCACCAAGGAGGAATTTGACGCGCTGATCGACGCGTTGGTTGCGTCCGGGCTGATGGCGCCCGCCTCGGAGGACTAAGCCGTGCGGTGGGTAGGCTTAATTGTAAAACCGGAAAACGAAAAACAACCGGTACAAAAACCCAAACGGGAACAGGTGAACAAAAAGCCGCAACCGGGAAACAAAAAATAAAAGAGGAGGGGGCCAATATGAGCGAGAAGGAAAAAATCCAAATGGTAGAGCAGCTTATTTCGGACATGAGCATTTCGCAGGAGGATATCCGGTCGTATCTGGCTCTTTCTACCGACCGTATTTTTAAGCGCATCTGGCCGTTTGGCAAAAGCCCGCAAACCCTGCCTGCACAGTATGATATGGTGCAAATTCAGCTTACGGTGCGCATGATTGCCCGCAAAGGCGGCGAGGGGGAAATCGCCCATTCCGAAAACGGCATATCCCGTACATACGCCACCGTGGACGACGAGGACATTTTGCGCACGCTTACCCCATATGTGGGGGTGGTGGGGCTGTGATGAACCTTGCCAGAAACACCTTTCCCGTGTGGTTTCAGGTTTATGAGGGCGAAACAGAGCTGTTGGACGAATACGGCAACAAAACGGGGTCGTTTGCCCCGTCCTACGGGCCGCTGCAATCGGCGCAGATGACGGTTTCCCCCAACCGGGGAGACGCCACATTGGAAATGTTCGGCACTCTTTTGGATTATGACCGCACCCTTTCCACAGCAGATATTACCTGCCCCATCAACGAGCAGACCGTTTTGTGGCTCGACAGCGTTTCAACCGACAAGCCCTACACCCATTATGTCAAGCGGCGTGCACCCTGGAAAAACAGCCTGGTGTTCGCTGTAAAGCAGGTGGAGGTGTCGCATGGCGCGCAAAACGATACCCCTTAGCTTAAGCGGGTCATCCATCGACCAGGCCGTCAAAGAGCTGAAAGCCTACCAAAAATGGGTAGAGAAAAAGGCGAACGAGCTGGCAAAGCGCCTTGCCGAAATCGGTGCAAACGAAGCACGCGTGCGCTTTTTAAGCGCGCAGTATAAGGGCACCAACGACGCGGGCGTTTCGGTAGAAGCCATTGCCAACGGCTACAAAATTGTGGCCTCCGGCAGCGCGGTGTTTTTCATCGAGTTTGGCGCAGGCGTGTACTATAATGGCGCAGAGCCTTACCCAAAACCGCGCCCAGCCGGGGTGAGCGGCATTGGCGAATACGGTCGGGGCAAGGGCAAGCAAAAGGCCTGGGGGTTTTACGATGAAACAGGCGAACTTATCATCACCCACGGCACACCCGCCGCCATGCCCATGTACCACGCAAGCCGCGTGATGCTGCAAGAAATCCAAAGAATCGCCAAGGAGGTGTTTGCAAATTGATTGATGCAGAAAGCACGATCTTTGACCGGGTAGCGGATGCTTTTGACGAAGCTTACCCAAACGGTTCGCGCTATGGGGAGGAAACCACCTCGCCGCCGCGTTTTCCCTGCCTTACCTTGGTGCAGGTGGACAATTTCACCTACGAGCCTTCTTTGGATGCGGCAAACAAAGAGCACAACGCATGGCTTGTGTTTGAGGCAAACGTATATTCCAACAAAACAGCGGGCGCAAAGCAGGAATGCAAAGACATTATGCAGCTGGTGGATGAACAGATGCAAAGTTTAAATTTTGTGCGTCTGTTCTGCACACCGTCCAAAAATGCGGATAAGAAATATTTCCGCATGACCGCTCGGTACCGCGCTGTGATAAGCGAAGAGTACCGGCTGTATCGAACATAAAAACAAATGTGCTAAGTGCCTAGTGCCAAGTGCCGTCCTTTAAGGAGGTACAAATGTATGCCAAGAATTGATTTGAGCACCGCAGGGGTAAGCGTGCAGTACGCAGTGGAAGAAACCGCCGGCACCCGGCCGACAACCGGCTACACCGCTTTGACCGGCATTAAAGCCATTCCCGATTTAAACCCCGAGCCGGGCAGCCTGGAAACCACCACGCTGGATGAAAGCGAGTGGAGAACCTATATTCCGGGCCTGAAAGACCCGGGCGGCGCGCTGGCGTTTACCGCCAACAACACCGAGCAGTTCCAAACCGATTGGAGCGAAATGGAGGAGAAAGCCGCCACCGCATCCGAGAGCGGCAAAGCCATGTGGTTTGCCATTGTGGTGCCGGGGCTGACCAAGGCGTTTTACTTTGCCGGCACTCCGTCGGCCCTCGGCCTGTCGGCCATTGAGGTGGACAGCGTGCTGGAGGTAGACGGCTACATCACCCCCACCCAGGTGCTCGGCTGGGAAGCCAAACCCACCGCCGGCGTCTAAGGGCCCGGCCACACAGGAAAGGACGGCGGGACAGCAGGCGCGCCTGTTTCTGCGGCCTTATCCCGCAGATGACCGCCTTCCCTCTATTTTTCGGATAAGGAGAGAGACATATGGCCAAAAACGAAAGCAAAGTCAACCCCATTCGCATCATCAACGAAGCCGGAGAAACGTTTGTGCTGGAATTTTCGCGCGAAAGCGTGCGCTTTGCCGAGCAGCGCGGGTTTAAGATCACCGAGCTGACCGACTTTCCGCAAACCAACATCCCGGCGCTGTTTTACTATGCCTTCCGCAAAAATCACAAAAACATTTCCCGCGGGCAGGCCGACGACATGCTGGAAGAGATGGGCGGGCTGACCACCGAGCTGATTGAGCGGCTGGTGCAGCTGTACAACGTGCCCAACGAAAGCCTGATTCTGACCGACGAGAGCGGAAGAAAAAACGGGAAGTGGACGGTGGAGCTGTAAAAAGCTACGCCGTGGGCGATTACACCAAAGGGTTTGCGCAGATATTCCCCTACTATCTGTCGCTGGGCATGACGCCCGAACAGTTTTGGGAGGGAGACCCCTGGCTGACACAGGCCTATTACCAGGCCGACCGGCTGCGCATACAGCGCACAAGCGAAGAGATGTGGCTGCAGGGGCTGTACTTCCACCAGGCGGTGAACGCGTCGCTGGCCAATGTCTTTCGCAAAAAAGGCCGCAAACCCGAAACCTATCTGGAAGAGCCTCTCCGGCTTATCCCCTACACCGAGGAAGAACAACAGCGGCGGGCCGAGCAGGAGCGGCAGAAAGCGATTGCCTATTTTACCAAATTTGAAAAACAGTGGAGCCAAAAAACATAGAGTGCCAAGTGCTGGAGTGCCAAGTGCCTTCTTTAAAATAAAGGGGGTGCGAGCGTGGGCGTGGAGCTGGACACATTAGAAATCCAGATACATTCCAGCGCCGACGAGGCGTCGGCCGGTATAGACCGGCTTACCAATGCCCTGAATCAACTCAAGTCTGTCGCCAAGGGCGGAGCGGGGCTGACGGCGGTTGCCAACCAACTGTCCAAGCTGAACTCCGCCCTTTCCAGCATTCAGGTGAACGAGGGCAAGATAAAGGGCTTGAACCAAGCGCTGAAACCGCTGAAAGCTCTCGCCGATCTAAAGGGGGTTAAGCTCTCCAGCAGCATTGCCACCCAGATGAAAGCGATTGGAGAAGCGGCCAATACCCTAGATGAAACCTGCGCCCAGCGCCTGGCCGCCGTGGGAAACGGGCTGTCTGCGCTGGCGGGCGCCAAGGACATTCATCTATCCTCTTCGATTGCCAACCAGCTCAAGGCCATCGGCGAAGCGGCACAGGGCGTCAACCATACCGATCTGGCCGGGCTGGGCCAAAAGACCATGCAGCTGAAAGAGGCGCTTTTGCCGCTGACCGAACTGGGGAAAAGCTCCTTTTCGGGGATGGTGAAATCGCTGGAAAAAATCGGCGACATTACCGAAACGCTGGGCAATGTGGAGACCATGCAGAAATTCGGCGACAGCGTGCAGGAAGTGGCCCGCAAGATGGAGCCGCTGGTCAACCAGGCGACCAAAGTATATGTGGCGCTCAAATGGCTGCCCGATGTGGTCAACAAAATTGCCAACAGCAATGAAAAGATGTCGTTGACCTTCATCCGCTCGGCCAAAAACGTTAATATTTTCGGCACCAGCATCAAAAGCCTGGGCATCCGCTCGGCCATCAAAGACTTTTCAGCCTTTGCGCAGCGGGTATACGGCGTGATGAAAAACTGGGTAACCGAATCGAACAACTACATCGAAAACCTGAACCTCTTTACCGTGGCAATGGGCGACACGGCAAACCAGGCCTACGCCTACGCCGAGCGGGTGCGGGACGCGCTGGGCATTGACCCTTCGGAGTGGATGCGCAACCAGGGCGTGTTTAAGCAGATTACCTCCGGTTTTGATGTGGTGGAGGAAAAAGCCAACCTTATGAGCAAGGTGCTGACTCAGGTGGGCTACGACATCAGCTCGTTTTTTAATATCTCGATTGAGGAATCGATGCAGAAGGTGCAGTCGGGTATTTCGGGCGAGTTGGAACCGTTAACTTTAGCGGCTTGACGCAGCGATGCGTCTCGAATAACGCAGTGAACCGCCAGATGGCGGGTGTGTGGGCAGCGTACAGTCGGCGTAGGAAATGACGCCTAATGCCCATGCTAACAGGGGAAGACTAAATCTTTGAACGGGTTCTTTCAAAGACAAGTAAATCCTGTGCTTTCGGAAACGGAAGTCAAACGACCATCCCATTGGGCGTGAAATTCGCCAACAGGAGTAGGGGCGGAGCGCAATTCTCCGCTGGGTGAGAATCCCTTAAATCGAAGTGCTGCGGCGGTCAAGTACCGCATGATATGGTCTACTCCCACTGATGAATCAGTGTTCAAGTACCGGGAAACCGGGGGTAGAAAGGTAAGACGCTTGGGCTATGCGCTCGATCAGGCAACTTTGCAGCAGATTGCCTACAACCACGGCATCAACCAGAGCATTTCAACCATGACCCAGGCGGAAAAGTCGCAGCTGCGGTTTGTGGCCATTATGGAGCAGTCGAAAAACGTTATGGGCGACATGGCCAGAACAGTGATGACGCCCGCCAACGCCATGCGCATTTTGCAGCAGCAGGTCACCCAGCTTTCACGGGCGCTGGGAAACATCTTAATCCCCATTTTGACCACCATCCTGCCCTACATACAGGCCTTTGTCATGGTGCTGACCGAGGCGGCGCAGGCTATTGCCAATCTGTTTGGCTTTCAGCTGCCGACCATCGATTACAGCGGCGCCGATTTGTCGGGCGTATCGCAGGGAGCGGATACCGCCACAGACTCTTTGGAAAATGCTACCGAAGCCGCCAAGGATCTTAAGCAGTATACTTTGGGGTTTGACGAACTGAACATTCTCTCCCCCGTACAGGATACGGCGGTAAGCGGCAGCCCGGGGTTGGGCGGCGGTGATTTGGGGCTGGACTTGTCCGAATACGACTACGACTTTTTGGGCGAAATAGAAAACAAGGCTAAAGAGATCGCCGAGAAGATTAAGAAGTTTTTCCGGGAATGGGGCGACTTGTTAAAAATCGTCGGCGGACTGTTGGCAGGAATTTGGGCGATTAACAAAATCCGAAAATTTGTGGAGTGGGTCAAAGCCGCTTATGATTTTATCCGAAATCTAAAAGTAGTACGTGCCGCCGTGAAAGCGTGGAATCTGTTTACCGAGGGCTTTTTAGCCGCCCGCAAGGCGGGAGAGGGATTTTTTGCCTCCTTTAAAACGGGACTGCGAAACATTGGCAACAACATGACCGTTTTGCAAAAGGTGACGGGTTCGGTAATTGCATTGGGAGCGGAATTTCTGATTATCAGCAATCGAACCAAGGAGTTTGCTCTGGGAAACATTTCGCTGGGAGAAGCTTTGTTGGAGGTTTCAGCAACGCTTGGCCTAGTGGGGACGGCAATGTACGCCATGCTGGGGCCAACGGGCTTGGTGCTAACGGCGATTACAGGGATGGTAGCGGCCGTGGTTGGTCTTGGACAGGCAGAGAAAGAACTGCGCCTGGCTATGGTGGAAGAGACCTTTTTTGATGGACAGGGGGTAGCCATTCAGACATTGGCAGATAAATATATCGCCCTGATGCAAAGCACCATCAATGCTAAACAGCCGGTTATTGACATGGGCAACGCCATTGAGACAGGCACGGAGAATATTCAAAACACAGCCGCCGAAATGGACAATCTGATTCGGCAAATAGAGCTAGGGGCAGTCAGCGCTGAAGAGGCGATTCCACGAATCAAAGAACAGCTCAACAGCATTTACAACGATACTCTTACCAACCTCACGAATGCTAGAAATTTAATCCTATATGCATTGGCCAATAGTATGAAAACAGCTGATGAAGCAGCTACAGAACATTTGAATGACTTGTCTCAAAAAACCAATACCATGATTTCAGGAATGGAAGAGAATGTACAGGAGCTCTATAAGGAAATTGAACGCGAAATCAAGGCTGGCAATCTTCCTATTGATAAAATCAGCGAATTTATGGAGGTAACGGGACAAGGCAAGCTAACGGTCGAAGACTTTCAAACCTCTCTGGAGAATTTGGATCTCAGCGACATCGACTGGGGGGATATGGATCAGGCTAGTGGAGCCATCGAATCGGTTTCGAATACAATGAATGAAGGGCTAAAATCCATCGATGACTATTACAAAAAGATAGACGATACCATTGCCTATCTAAAAACGCAAGCGACCACAGCGGAGGATTTAGCCGTTATTGATCAGCTTCTTGAGTTCTCTCAAGAGGCAAAAGCCAAAGATGTAGAGGCATTCAAAGCGACGGCCACCGAATTTTTGACCACGTTGCAAAAAGACATTCTCCTGTCTTCGCAGGATCAGATGGAAAAAGTTATGGATGACTGGGACAGTTTAAGCTGGCTAGATAAATTGTGGTACGTTAATGACCCAGACAACTTTGTTCGGGAAAAGATGAATACCTATCGTACCGATATTGTTGGGCCACTTACTACACAGATGAAGGAAGCCTTTTCCGACGCCTTGGGGGAGGACACCGTTTGGGCGGATGATGCCATGAACGAAATGTTCAACAATCTTTTCTCCCTACGAGAAAAAGATGCCATGATGGATTCCAGTCAGTATATGGGGTACGTTACCGAATTTGCTCAGAGTGTAAGCGGAACAATGGGAGAAGCGCTGTCTGCCAATATGGGAGTCGCTGCGGTAGATACCATACAAGGATTTGCCAACGGCATTCGGGAGAACACCTCGGCGGCTTCAAACGCTATGGGGACGATGGTAACGGGAAAAGGCGGCATTTTGGATTCGTTTGATACGGCAATGGATTCCCATTCCCCTTCGAAAGAAATGGTTACACGCGGCCTTTGGGCTATGGAAGGCCTTGCGCAGGGCATCTCAGACAACGCTCACCTGGTGACCGGGGCGCTGGAGTCCCTGACCGGGCAGATGACCGAGGCGATGACCCAGGTGGCACAGCAGATGGCAAGCGCGTTCAAAGGGGCACTTTTGCAGGCGGTGCAGGCGTTAAGCATGGACACGGCCTGGTCGCAGAACATTGTCAACACGCTCTTGTCGGCCATCTTCACCCCCGGCGGCATGGGGATGATGGGCGGCGGCATGATGGGCTCGATGGGAATGGGCGGCATGGCGGGCGACTCGTACACGCCCTATGTCACCGCTTTTGCCGAAAATTTGCTGGCGGTTATGAACGAGATTTTACCGCCGCAGATGCAGCAGGGCGCTTTGGCGGCAGTCAACGGCTTTGTCGAGGGCATCGAACTGCACACCCCTCTGGCCTCTGAAGCTATGCGGGTGCTGGTGGAGGAGGAAAAGGGCATTTTGCCCACCTTTGACCAGGCGATGGACGCGAAGAACGCTCCCTCCAAAGAGATGGAGAAACGCGGGCTGTGGGCGATGCAGGGGCTTGAAAAAGCCATAAAAGAAAACACCCCGCTGGTAACCGACCAGATCAAAGAGCTGTCGAGACAGATCATCGAATTGATGGACAAGCTGGTAGCGGATGTGCGCAGCCGGGTGGAGAGCATTCTCGCCGAGGTGGAACGGGCCAAGGCCGCCATTCAGGAATTGTCCAGTTTGTCGGTATCGGGCTCCTTCTCGGTCAACGCGCAG
>CABQCM010000050.1 GCA_902462665.1 uncultured Oscillospiraceae bacterium
CGTGCCCTATATGACCCTCGAATATGTGCTCAAAAAGAACGGGCTGGATCCTCAAAAGGATTTGACCATGGACAACAGCGTACAGTACGCTTTGATGGGCCCGGCCTTCTCGGGCGGCACCGGCGACTATGTCACCATGTTTGAGCCGTCGGCCTCGGCGATGGAAAAAGAGGGGAAAGGTTATATTGTCGCTTCCATCGGCGCGGATTCAGGAGAAATCCCCTACACCGCTTACTTTGCAAAAAAGAGCTATCTGACCGAGAACGCCGGCGTCATCGACCGTTTTACCCGCGCGCTTTACAAGGGGCAGCAGTGGGTAGCTTCCCATACGGCGGCCGAAATCGCCCAGGCCATTGCTCCCGCGTTTCCCGACACCGATCTCGAAATGCTGACCTCTGGGCTGCAGAGCTACAAGGACATTGACGCCTGGAGCGCCACCCCAGTCATGACGAAGGATTCCTTTGAGCGTCTGCAGGACGTCATTACCGAGGCGGGCGAGCTGACCCAAAGGGCTCCCTTTGACCAGGTAGTCAACAACACCTTTGCCCAAAAAGCGGTTGACGAGGCCAAAAAGGGGTAAGGGCTGAAACAACAAGTCGTTTCGACTCGGTTTTGTAGCTTTCGCTGCGCAAAACCAGCCCCAATTTCCAAAGAAAGGACGCTTTCGCCACAGCGAAAGCTGCCATGGATTGATAAGAGCCAAAACAGCCGTCCGCCGTATTGTCCTGGACGCTCCTTTGGGCCGCTGACCGTCATACCGCCTCTTGTCAATCCATGGTACGGTCGTTACTATGATCATTCATGTCGTCGAGCCGGGGGAAACCCTGACTTCCATTGCCGAGCGATACGGTATCTCGGTCTTTCAGCTCGCCGAAAACAACGGCGTGACCGACCCGGCCCGGCTGGTGATTGGGCAGACCCTGTGCATTCAGATTCCCGAGCTGGTTCACACCGTTGCCGTGGGAGAAACCCTAGCGTTGATCGCACAGCGATACGGCGTATCGGTCAACGAGCTTTATCGCAACAATCCCATTTTACAAGGCCGGCCGGAGGTTTACCCCGGCCAGACCCTGGTGATTTCCTACAGCGAGTCGTTCGAGCTTCCCAAGCTCATCAGCGGCTACGCCTATCCCTTTATCGACAAGGACCTGCTGCGGCGCACCCTGCCCTTTGTATCCTTTCTCATTCCCTTTACCTACGGCTTTACGCCGCAGGGGGATCTGGTCGATCTGGATGACGGCGAGCTCATCAGCATGGCCCGCGCCAAAGGAATTCAGTGCCTGATGCATTTATCGACCCTCACGCCCGAGGGCGGCTTCTCGAATGCGCTGTCTTCTGCCATCTTCCGCGATTCGGCCGCGCGCGCCAACCTCATTGACAACATTATTCGCAACATGCAACAAAAGGGCTACGCCGGTTTGGACGTGGATTTTGAATACGTCTTGCCTGAGGACCGGGAAGGTTACATTAACTTTGCTCGCGAACTCAAAGAGCGGCTGCATCCGCTTGGCTTCCCGCTGGTCATTGCTTTAGCGCCCAAGACCTACGCGGCGCAGCCCGGCCTGCTTTACGAGGCGCACGACTACCGCGGCCTGAGCGAACAGGCCGACAAACTGCTGCTCATGACCTACGAATGGGGATACTCTTACAGTGAGCCCATGGCGGTCGCTCCGCTGCCCAACGTCCGCCGGGTGGTGGAATACGCCCTGACCGAAATGCCGGCCAGCAAAATCTTCCTCGGCATTCCCAATTACGGCTATGACTGGCCACTACCTTATGTACAGGGCCAGACCCGGGCGCGTACCATTTCCAACGTGCAGGCGATTCAGCTTGCAGCCGACGGCGGCGTGGCCATTGAATACGACGAGACGGCCCAAACGCCCCATTTTCAGTACTACAATGCCCAAGGCCAGCTCCACGAGGTTTGGTTTGAGGATGCACGCAGCATTCAGGCCAAGCTGAATTTGGTGGAGGAATACTCCCTGGCCGGAGCGGGCTATTGGAACTTAATGAAGCCCTTCCCCCAAAATTGGCAGGTTCTGGGCGCCAAATTTGGCATCGAGCAGGGGGACGTCGCCTCCGGCATGATTGTTCCCTAACGGCTGCTTGGGCGAGGAGTGTGGATGTCAGTATCTTTTTTATAATGAGAAGCCGGGCCTGCTTTTGGATGCAGGCCCGGCTTTGTGCGCTTCACTAAGAAATTGATGTTTTACTCGATTGGCACGTAAAAACTCCAGGTGTAAGTTTCATCCATGCCGTCTGGCAATGCCACCATATACATGGCAAAAGAGCCGTCTTCCATCATAAATAAAGTCCGTTTTTCTGGAAACTCTGCGTAACTCATATCTCCAAATTGTTGTTTCATTAACACATCCAGCTTTTTTAATAATTCAGCTTCATTAATTCCCGGTATTGTTGTTTCATCAATTGAATCAAAAATGCCGACGCGAGGAGCATAAAAATCGACAATTGTTCCGTCATAAGCGATGTCGACCGAGACTTCATCAAAGCTCGGGTATCCTTTGATCGCTCGGGTATAAATAAAGGCAATGCAATTATTATATGGCATATCTTTGGCGTTCAGAAATTGATATTGAGAAAGAGGAACCTTATCGTGCAAATAAGCTTCCCCCCGACGACGCAACTCTTCCTCGGACAGACGAGCTTCGGCGGGAGTGCTTAAGGGACGTTTATCATCTCGTAAGGAAAATCCATTACAACGGCCGTCCGATGTGTACCGATAAAATCCATCTCCTTTATCTACCGTTGTTTGGCTCGGGGTCATCACTCTTAGCGAGGAAGGAGACGTTTTTTCGGATTGGTCTGCTGAAGATAGAAGTATATCCGATTTTGCGTTAGACGATACCACCGAATCGCCGGATATCCCCTCGGAAGATGTCTCTTTTTGGTCTAAAGGCGTATGCGCACAACTACTCCACAGCAACAGACTAAGTAGTAGAAACATAAAACAAGTTCTTTTCATGATTCTTTCTCCTTATTTGAATGTTTGATTAGCAGCTCCAAAAACGACCGCTGAGTCGGTATAACCTGTATTAGTTGAGCCGTGCGCCTCTTTGACATGGTTTAAAGCTTCGTCTTTTGCCTGTTCAACCGATTGTCCTGCCGCAATAGCATTACAAAAGCCCTCAAGCCAGGTATTGGCCTGGTTTGTCAGAATGCTTTCCTGAAATCCAATGACGGTTTTAGCGCCGCGCTCCTGCGTTGCCTTTGCCAAATTATCCGCGTGTTCGTCGTTCCCTCCCAATGCCGTCAGACAGGAGCGGTATATCACCAGCCTGCAATTGTTCAACGATCCCGCTGGCTGTGCCTTGACGTATTCTTTGGTCAGTTCGGTTCCTCCGCCGCAGCCCAGAGATTCTTTCTGTCCATGCCCATTCACAATGAAGATTCCCGACGACTGCATCAAATTCCACACGTCCGTTGCGCTGCTATCCACCAGCTTTGCGCAGGGAAGTCCCCCCAAGTTATTCCCCAGATTTGTTATAATATTAAAAAACAGGGTGGATGTTCCTGCAATGTCAGACATTCTCACTCCGGTTACCGTATGGGAGGTATTGACAAAAATCCAGTTTTGATTGGTATTGCCGTTATACTCAAACAACTGCACGTCAATGCCATAGCGCTTTGGGAAACTGCGGCCGTTGAAGGTCATGGTGGTATTGGCTCCATGGTACACGTCGATTCCTTTGGTCTTGCTGATGCACGGCATCATGCGGAAGGTTCCGTCGTTGTTGGATATAATCCGCCATTGGTAATACATGGTGCTGTCGTAGAGATATTGTGTGATGGGCCGGTTGTTCACATCCAGCCCCTGGTATACTTCCAGCGCCAGCCACGGATCGTCCGCCGGTTTGATGCTGTAGGTGTTACCGGAATGCCGGGTCACCTTCCACCGCTGGTTGGGCGTTCCGTCGAAGGTCCAGGCGTTGGTGCGGTTCTCGGACATATGGTGGTCCAGATATTTTCCGTCTCTGGCGCTGCGGATATAATAGTAGCCGTCCTCGATCATGGTCTCTTCGTTGTAGGTGATGACATAGTAAAAAGCACTGTCCTCGCTGGTGTCAAAATACTTGCGGGGTCGATCGGTTGATCGGGCCTTGATGATAAACTGGTAATTGCCCCATCCTTCCCCTTGGAGCTCATAGCCCAGCCAGGCGCGGAACAGCGCCTTAAAATCCCAGACATACCGCTTACTATTGACTCCACAATAGGTTGTGGTCATGCGGGTGCCTGTGCCTTGAAGCACTGTGCTGTAGGTTGCGTCCGCAATGGATACGCCAGTGTTGGAATCGTGTAGGTCAACCTCATAGCGTTCCTCCGACGCTACCTCCTGCGTCATAACCACCGACGCTGAGATGACCCGATTGGGATTGATATATTTGTACGTATTCATATCCGGCATCTTGAAATACATCAAAGCATCGATGCCAGACGCATAACCTACCGCACCCAGCGTGTTGAGGCGAGTGCCGTCAGAAAAGAGCGTGATGAAAGGGATACGGCTGGCGTAGGTAAAGACCGACGGATCAATGGTCACCGGATAGACGGTGGAGGGGGAATTCAAAAATTCCCGGTCAACAACCATCGTCAGGCGGTATTTTCCCTCCCCAGCCGGTTCCACGCGATAGCTCAGTTGCAAGCAAAGGCCATCGCCCGTCGCCTCGGGATGCGCTTCGGCCGCAGCGGGTTGTGCCGCGGCGTCCTGCGGGGCAGGGGGGAGGGATGCTTCCTCCAAAGCTGCCTCCTCCACGCTGGGCAACGTGTCTGCCTCTTTCTGCGCGTTTTGCGCGGCGCGGGAATCCATCGCCCATGGCTGGGTCAGGGTAACGGCCGGCGAGTCGGTCTGCTCGTCGTAAAATACAATGGTGCCGCCCTGCATCACGTCTGGAACTAAGCCGGGCGCATCGACAGTAAAGGAAAACTCATTCACGCCGGGATTGCTCTCCAGCACCAGGTTTTCTTTGATGCCGCCTTGCACCGCTTTGTATTCCAGACGGGTTCCCTCGCCAAACGCCCCTTCGTAACACACAAAGGGGGAGCCTTCCTCACGCGCCGGACGTGCCGAAACGCCGCCCGCCGGGGTCATACGAAAGGTATAGTCTCTCGCAGCGACAGCAGTGCCTGTCGCCGGTTTCGACTGTCCTGTAGGGGACACGGCCATCGGTTCGCTGGAACACATCTCTTGCGAGGCCATCGCCCTGCCGCTCCACTCGAGCGAGACGCCGCTATTTAGATTTCCCGGTAGGGATACTTTCACATCGTCCGCCTTATTGGTATAGGCTTTGCCGGAAAACAGAGAATCCACCCAACCGGACGTCTGCCAGTCGGTATCAATAAATTCAATGCGGTTGGTATCAGAATTCCAATATTTGACCGGCTGGGTAAAGGAATAAATCGACCGGGAGCCGTCCTCATTGACGGTGGTAAAGCTGTTGAGGCTGTCCGCGTCGGTCACGTCCAGGGCGACGGCCTGTTTTTCTGCCTCAATGCTGTCCAATTTCAGCGTTTGCGAAAGGGAATCGGGAATGTGATCCAGCGTCAGGCAGCTGATATCCCGCCCCTCGGCCGACAGCGGCACATGGCTCATATCCGTCATGGGCAAAGGCGTGGCGCCAACGCTGAAAAATACCAAGCAGCCCGCTAGAAACAAGCTCCCTGTTTTGCGAATATTGCTAAGTTTTACTTGAATTCCGTCCTGTTTTTTATTCTATTTTATTACATTATATTCTTAATATATTATAAAGTCAAGGCAATGTCTTCCTAATTTTTCTTTTAACTATCGTTTTTTCCATGAGGCGCTCAGCCATAAATTTTACAGCGGAATTAACCGGCTTTTTTGTCCAAATGTTCCGAGTTTTTGGCTTGTGCCGCGCCTCTTTGGCGGCGGCAGGGCGTTTTTAAAGCAATTCCTCGAAAAAAGCGAGATGTGGACGCAAAAATTCCTATTGTGTTTTTTGCCCAAATCGGTTAAACTTAGGGGTAAGAAAAAAGTGGACAAGGTGTTTCGAAAAACTGCAATGGGGGATGGATTATGAAACGAAACGACATCCATAAGGTACTCATTATTGGCTCCGGCCCGATTATCATCGGCCAGGCCTGCGAGTTTGACTATTCCGGCACCCAGGCGTGCAAGGCGCTGAAAAAGCTGGGCTATGAAATTGTATTGGTCAACTCCAATCCCGCCACCATCATGACCGATCCCGGCACGGCGGATATCACTTACATCGAGCCTCTCAACGTCGAGCGGCTGACCCAAATTATTGATAAGGAACGCCCGGACGCTTTGCTGCCCAACTTAGGCGGCCAGTCGGGGCTTAATTTATGCTCTGAGCTGCAAAACGCCGGAGTGCTTGACAAATACGGCGTCAAGGTCATCGGCGTGCAGGTGGATGCCATCGAGCGGGGAGAAGACCGCATTGAATTCAAAAAGACCATGAACAGCCTCGGCATCGAGATGGCCCGCAGCGAGGTGGCTTATTCGGTCGACGAGGCGCTGACCATCGCGGACAAGCTGGGCTACCCGGTCGTGCTGCGCCCGGCCTACACCATGGGCGGGGCCGGCGGCGGGCTGGTTTATAATGTGGACGAGCTGAAAACGGTCTGCGCGCGCGGCCTGCAGGCCAGCCTGGTCGGCCAGGTGCTGGTGGAGGAATCGGTGCTCGGCTGGGAAGAGCTGGAGCTCGAGGTGGTGCGCGACGCTAAAAACAACATGATTACCGTCTGCTTTATTGAAAATATCGACCCGCTTGGGGTGCACACCGGCGACTCCTTCTGCTCGGCGCCCATGCTGACCATTTCGCAGGAGGTACAGGACCGCTTGCAGGAGCAGGCCTATAAAATTGTCGAGGCCATTGAGGTCATCGGCGGCACCAACGTGCAGTTCGCTCACGACCCGGTCTCCGACCGCATCATCGTGATTGAAATCAACCCCCGCACCTCCCGTTCGTCGGCGCTGGCGTCCAAGGCGACCGGCTTCCCCATCGCGCTGGTGTCGGCCATGCTGGCCAGCGGGCTGACCCTCGACGAGATTCCCTGCGGCAAATACGGCACGCTGGACAAATACGTGCCGGGCGGGGACTACATCGTCATCAAGTTCGCACGGTGGGCGTTTGAAAAATTCAAGGGCGCTCAGGATAAGCTCGGCACCCAGATGCGGGCGGTCGGCGAGGTCATGAGCATTGGCAAGACCTACAAGGAGGCTTTCCAAAAGGCCATCCGCAGCCTGGAAACCGGGCGCTATGGCCTGGGCGGCGCGAAGAATTTCGGCTCGATGAGCCGCGAGGAGCTGCTTGCCCTGTTGGTCACTCCCTCGAGCGAGCGGCAGTTTATCTTGTATGAGGCGCTGCGCAAAGGTGCGACGGTCGACGAGTTGTATGAGATGACCAAGATCAAGCATTACTTCCTGGAGCAGATGAAGGAGCTGGTCGAGGAGGAAGAAGCCCTCAAGCAGTACGCCGGCGTTGTTCCCCCGGCCGACGTGCTTCGGCAGGCCAAGCTCGACGGCTTTTCGGACAAGTATTTGAGCGGTTTGCTGGGCGTGGACGAGCAGGCGCTGCGCGATAAGCGCACCAAGGAAGGCATTGTGGAAGCCTGGGAAGGGGTTCACGTCAGCGGAACGAAGGATTCGGCTTACTATTACTCGACCTATCACGTGCAAGACGAAAGCCCGGTGAACACCGACCGCCCCAAAATTATGATTCTCGGCGGCGGCCCCAACCGCATCGGCCAGGGCATCGAGTTTGACTACTGCTGCGTTCACGCCGCCATGGCCCTCAAAGAGCTGGGATTTGAGACCATCATCGTCAACTGCAATCCCGAGACGGTATCGACCGACTACGATACCTCTGACAAGCTGTATTTCGAGCCGCTGACTTTGGAGGACGTACTGGCCATTCACGAAAAGGAAAAGCCGGTCGGGGTCATCGCCCAGTTCGGCGGGCAGACCCCCCTCAACCTTGCCGCCGACCTGAAAAA
>CABQCM010000051.1 GCA_902462665.1 uncultured Oscillospiraceae bacterium
GGTGAGGGGATTTCCGGTAGCGCTGCGAATCGCCTCATACAGCCGCACGCTATCCTGATAGCTGACTTCATTGTCTCCCGTGCCATGCTGAAGATAAAACACCGGCGCATTTTCGGTGACATGATACAACGGGCTGGCGTCCCGCAGCGAGACGGTGTTTCCGGCTTTGGAACCCAGCAGAGCGTTGGCATAAATCGAATTTCCCGATGTGGTCATATCGGTGATGGCATACCATGATACCACTGCCTGAACCTCACTGGAGTATTCGGCGTTGCCCATGGAAAGGTCCTCATAATTCAGGTTGCCGTTGGTCAGACCCACCATATCGGCGATCAGACCTCCAGCCGATTCGCCCCAAAGCGCAATGGAGTCGGTTTTTAAACCATAGATTTGGGCATTGGCGCGCAGATAACGAATCGCCGCTTTTACATCCTGAATTTGCTGCGGAAAAAAGGCTTCGGGCCAATAGCGGTAATCCACCAGCGCGACCGCATAGCCCTTCTCCACCGCCTGCAAAGGGCCGGCCGCGGTATACAGTACGCTGTCGCCGTTGGAATTACCCATAGAAAAGCTGCCACCGTGAACGAAAACAATGAGGGGATAGGGGCCTTCTCCCTCTTCAGGAAGGATCAAATGCAGCTTCTGCGTTGCCGATTGATCAGCATAGGAAAGGGTATGCCGGTTGGAATAGGATGCAATGCTGATGTTGATCGAGCCTGGACGGGCATTTTCATTTGCGGCAAAGGCGGACATGGGCATCATCCCTACTGCGAAAATAATACAAAGCAAAACCGTGAAAATTCGTCTGGAAACACCAAAAGTACTCATAATGCATTGACGACCTCCTTGAAGGCTTTGAAATCTAGGGCTTGTTCTTGCCTATCATATAATTAATTGCTGAATTTTTATAGTATAATTCTCCCTGTACGGTTGTATTATTGTAAAAATTGCCGAGACATTTTGACGCTTCAATGGGGAGATTTACCGCTGATACGACAAATTACCTCTGTTTTTAGAATATATATTCGTTTTTATCGTCTGGTTTGACAATATTTCATCGTTTTTTGCCGTTGCATGCTGGGCGCGCCGGTGCTATAATAAGTTGGTACCTTCCGTATGCGTTTGCTTTCGCGGGAGGGAACGCCAAAGGAGGCGATCTGTTGAAAATTATACTGGTTTGCGGCCATTACGGCTGCGGAAAGACCAATTTTGCCCTCAACCTCGCCGCCCGGTACGCCGAACAGGGGCGCGTCGCTCTGGTGGATCTTGACGTGGTCAATCCCTATTTTCGTTCGAGCGATTACAAGGAAATTCCGGCGCTTCATGGGGTGCGGGTAATATCCCCTACCTCGGCAGGAACGACCATTGACGCGCCTTGCCTTTCGCCTGAAATTTTCGCCGCGTTTGACGGCGGATACGACACGGCGATTTTTGACGTTGGCGGGGACGACGCGGGGGCGACCAGCGTTGGTCAGTTTGCCGCTCGCATCCGGGAGGCTGACCCGGATTATACAATGCTTTATGTCATCAACCGCTATCGCGCCGGTGTGGCAACGCCCGAAGCGGCGGCGGAGATTTTGCGGGAGATTGAAACGGCCAGCCGTCTGAAGGCGACCGGCATTGTTAACAACTCCCATCTGTGCTCTTCCACCACGGCGGAGGATGTGCTTTCCACCGCCGGGTATGCTCGCGAGACGGCCGCAGCCTGCGGTCTGCCTTTCGTTGGCACGGCGGTCGAACGCCGGCTCATCGGCGGGCATGATTGGGAAAAGCCCATTGCAATCGATGTAATTGTTTCCACGCCCTGGGCGGGGGAGACGATGTAGGAGGTGGAGAAGATGAACAAGGTGACCATCCGGGAGGACGTCTGCAAGGGCTGTGGCCTGTGCGTAAGCGTATGTCCCAAAAAGATTTTGGAGTTGCAAAAAGAGGTGCTCAACGCCAAAGGATATCATCCGGCCGGCGTGACTCAGCCGGAAAAATGCATTGCCTGCGCCATGTGTGCGACCATGTGTCCCGACGTGGCAATCAAGGTGGAAAAGGAGTAGTAGCTATGGGAGAAAGAGTTTTAATGAAGGGAAATGAGGCCCTCGCCCAGGCTGCAATCCAGGCTGGATGCCATCATTTCTTTGGTTACCCCATCACGCCGCAGACCGAGGTCGCGGCCTTTATGTCCAAAACTATGCCCAAAATCGGCGGGGTGTATCTCCAGGCCGAATCGGAGATTGCGGCCATCAACATGGTGCTCGGCGCCGCTTCGGCCGGTGTGCGCGCCATGACCTCCTCCTCCTCGCCCGGCATCAGCCTCAAGAGCGAGGGCGTGTCTTACATCGCGGGGTCGGATTTGCCCTGCGTCATCATCAATGTGCAGCGCGGCGGTCCCGGTCTGGGCGGCATTCAGCCCTCCCAGTCGGATTACTGGCAGGCGACCAAGGCGTTGGGGCACGGAGACTATCAGCTTCTGGTGTTCGCCCCCTCGACCGTGCAGGAGATGGTCAATCTGGTCATGGACGCGTTTGACAAGGCGGACGAGTACCGGATGCCGGCTATGATCCTGGCCGACGGTATGCTGGGCCAGATGATGGAGCCGGTGGAACTGCCCGACCGCAGCGACAAGCCTCTGCCCGAAAAGCCTTGGGCGACCAACGGGCATCAGGGCAAGCGCGCGCACAACGTTGTCAATTCCCTCTACCTGCAGGCGGCCGAGCTGGAGCGTCTGGTGGACGAGCGGTTTGAGCGGTATGAGAAGATTAAAGCCACCGAGCAGCGCAGCGAAAGTATGTATGTTGAGGACGCCGATATCGTGGTGGTCGCTTACGGCGCTGCCGCCCGCGTGTGCATGTCGGCCATTAAAGACGCGCGCGCCAAGGGCATCAAGGTCGGTATCGTGCGCCCGATTACCCTGTGGCCCTTCCCGACCGACGCGCTCAAGGCGGCCGCCAAAAACGCCAAGGCGTTCCTGACGGTCGAGATGAGCAAGGGCCAGATGGTCGACGACGTCCGCCTGGCCATCGAATGCAGCCGTCCGGTGCATTTTTACGGCCGTACCGGTGGCATGATTCCGCAGCCGGCAGAGGTGCTGCGTGAGATTGAAAAAATCGCGGGAGGGATTCGGTAATGGCTATTGTTTTTGACAGACCCAAGGCGCTGGCCGACGTGAAGACCCACTACTGCCCGGGTTGCACCCACGGTATTATCCACCGCTTGGTGGCCGAGGCTATTGATACGCTGGGCATTGAGGGCGGTACGGTCGGCGTGGCTCCGGTGGGCTGTTCGGTCATGGCGTACGATTACTTTAACTGCGATATGATCGAGGCCCCGCACGGCCGCGCTCCGGCTGTGGCCACCGGCGTAAAAAGGGCACGTCCCGAATGCACGGTGTTTACTTATCAGGGCGACGGCGACCTGGCCGCCATCGGCACAGCCGAGACGGTGCACGCCGCCACCCGCGGTGAGAACATCACCATTATCTTTGTTAACAACGCCATTTACGGCATGACCGGCGGCCAGATGGCCCCGACCACGCTGCCCGGCCAGGTTACCCAGACTACCCCCTATGGGCGGGACGTCAAGGTGGCGGGCAATCCCATCCGCATCTGCGAGATGCTGTCCACCCTCGACGGCGTGGCACTGGCTCAGCGTGTGGCGGTCGATACCGTCCCCCATGTGAGAGAGGCCAAAAAGGCGATTCAAAAGGCCTTTGAAATGCAGCAGAAGGGGCTGGGATTCTCGATTGTCGAGGTCGTCTCCTCCTGCCCGACCAACTGGGGTCTGACCCCGGTGGAGGCGCTCAAGTGGCTGCAGGAGAATATGCTTCCTTATTATCCGCTGGGCGTGTATAAGGATATCACCGCAAAGGGGGAGCAGGCATGACCGATTATAAGATTGTATGCGCCGGCTTCGGCGGACAGGGAATTCTCTTTTTGGGCAAGGTTGTCGCTTACGCCGGGCTTATGGAGGGCAAGGAGGTCTCCTGGCTTCCGTCCTACGGCCCGGAAATGCGCGGCGGTACGGCCAACTGCAGCGTTTGTCTGTCGGATGAGCCGATTGCTTCGCCGCTGGTGGTCAATCCCAACGTGCTGATTGCCATGAACCAGCCTTCGCTGGAGAAGTTTATCGACGCGGTTGAGCCGGGCGGCATTGTGATCATTGATTCCACTCTGGTTCATTGCGAGAAGCCCCGCGAGGACGTGCGTTTCTTTGCTCTGCCGGCTACCGAGCTGGCAGAGGCGAACGGTCTCAAGGGTCTGGCCAACATTATTCTGCTCGGCAAGCTGTTCCACGAGACCGGCCTGGTTTCGATGGAGGGGCTGGAGAAGGGAATCCGCAAGTCGGTGCCCGCCCGCAAGCAGGATTTGGTTCCCCGCAACCTCGAGGCCATCGAGCTGGGCGGCAAGCAATAAAATTGTAGTTTTATAAACACCCGTATGCTTGAGAGATACAAGCATACGGGTGTTTTGCATGAAGAAATATATGGATATTGCTTGCAATTTATTCTTCCTCGTGATATAATCGTAACAGAAAAACAAATTTTTACGTTTATAATTATAAGGAGGGACTGTTGATATGAAAAACAAAATATTATCTTTTGCTCTGTGCCTGTGTCTGTTAATCGGACTTTTCGCAGGCACGCTGGTTCCTGCTTGTGCCGAATCGAATTCCGACGACTGGAATTGGATTTTGTCAGGGAATGACGTTGTTCTGGTTGGCTATCGCGGAACCGAAACCGATTTGATCATACCTTCCGTCATCGAAGGACATCGAGTTACCACGCTTCAAGAATCTCTGCTGAAAGGAAAATGCGACATCACTTCGGTTACTATTCCAGCTAGCGTTACCCTGATTCAACATTTTGCTTTTCGAGATTGCGGAAACTTAACGGCGGTGTATTACGAGGGGACTCTGGAGCAATGGTGCAATATTTCTTTTGAGGAAAGCTATAGCAACCCGCTTACCTGTGCCCATCATCTGTATATTCAGGGAGAAAAGTTCACCCAGTTCACCCTTCCCGATAACATCACCTCCATCAAAAAATTTGTTTTTTCCGGCTGTAAGGATTTTTCCGAGGTCACGATTCCCGAGGGGGTGATCGAGATAGGGGAAGGCGCTTTTTTGAATTGTGCAGGTTTGGTTTCGGTTACCCTTCCGGTTAGTCTAACCAGCGTTAAAAGCAATGCTTTCGCAGAATGCGAGGGATTGAAGGCAGTATATTATGAGGGCGACCTTACCGAGTGGTGTAATTTGTCCTTTCAGAGATGGCGCAGTAATCCGCTTGTTTATGCCCACCATTTGTATATTCAGGGAGAAGAGATCACCCGGCTCACCATTCCTGATAGCGTTACCACCGTTGGAGTTGCCGCCTTTTCGGGCTGCACCGGCCTTACGGATGTCGTATTTCACGATGGTATTGCCACAATTCAAAGCCAGGCGTTTTTAGGCTGCACGGGACTTACCTCGGTTCATATTCCCGATAGCGTTACGTCCATTGAGTCCGAGGCGTTTTCCGGCTGCACTGGTCTTGAATCCATTTCGCTTTCCAGCAGCCTCGACTGCATTCAGGAAGAAACCTTTTTGGATTGTACCAGTCTCACCCGGGTTACCCTTCCCGACCGTGTTACCGATATCGGGCTGGCCGCATTTTCCGGTTGCATCCGTCTTGTCTCGATTGATATTCCCGACGGCGTTACCAGAATAGGCGGCGATGCTTTCCAGCAGTGTCAAAGCCTTACGGAGGTTACCATTCCCGATGGGGTCCGTTGGTTGGAAGGCGGCGTTTTTGTTGGTTGTATTAGCCTTACCTCTCTGAATATTCCCGACAGTGTTGTGAGTATCGGTGCAGACGCCTTAGATGGCTCTGGGATTATCTCGATCGATATCCCTGACAGTGTGACCTATATAGCCGATTTTGCTTTTGCCCGCTGCGAGGGTCTTACCTCAATCACCATTCCCAACAGCGTGGAACATATCGGAAGCCGGGCTTTTTATCAGTGTTCCAATCTCGTTTCTGTAACCCTTCCTGAAAATATTACCGCCATAGAGAATTTTGGCTTTGAAGGCTGTCCAAGTCTCATTTCCGTGACCATCCCCGCTGCGGTTACCTCCATTGGACATAAGGCATTTCGAGACTGCACTAGCCTTACTTCGGTCGTCATTCTTAACGACGATGTTTCCGTCGACCCGATTGCTTTTGAAAACTGTCCTGGCTTGATTCTTTACGGGTCTTCTGGTTCGACGACCGAGAGGTATGCCCTGGAGCATGACTTAACCTTTGTTCCACTGACATCAGAGCCTTTTGCACCGGGGGATGTCAACGGTGACGGTAACCTCAATGCGGCTGACGCTTTGCTGGTTCTTCAGCATTCGGTTCGGTTGATTACCTTGGGTGGAAATCACCTTGCGGCGGGCGATATCAGTGGTGACGGCAGGGTCGATGCTATGGACGCTTTGTTTATTTTCCAGAAATCGGTGGAATTGATTTAATCATTTCCCACAAGAGGTTTGCAATCGTTGAGGACATGTTCGCTTGGCTGTCAGACGAAGTGCGCTGTCCAGCCAAAGGGCGAGAGATGTTTTGCATCTATCGTAGCCATTGCATTTTTTATTTGATATTCACCTCGGCCGTTCGCCGGGGTGAATTTTTTATATGATGGCTTCGGGCGGAGGAAAAGCGCAGCATGTGTTTATGCTGCGCTTTTTGTATGCAGCGATAAAGGGGCTTGGATTTGCCATAAAACACTTTCGAATCTTATGATGAGAAGATCGAAGGGAACCAATAAATGTGTTGTTGCATACAGCCGCTTGCGCCTCGAAGGAGCCGCCATAACAACGAAGGATGAAGCGAAGATACAGCAGCCGTTCCCTCAAAAAATAGACGGGCTTTTTGAGAAACAAAAGGTTCTATTTTCGGACAGGCCGGCGTAGGTATTTATTACACCAGCACGGCGCGGCGAATGATTTCCAGCGCCAATGCAGGGACAAGGCGTCCAACGCCTGCGGGAGGGAAAATCATGCGTCATCTTCATGAAATGTCCCGGCGGTTTGAGCAGCCGGCTTCGTTGACCGCCGCGCGTCTTCGCGGCGCCCTGCTGCGCCTGAGCGAGCCGGACAAGGCCGAGGTGCAGGAAATCCGCCTGCGTTCCGGCGGGGCGCTGGCCGTGACAGTCGGCGGCATAGTGCGTTTTGTCGGAAGCGACGGACGCTGCACGGCCCTGCCGTCGGCCGGTACCCTGCGCTGTACCGCCGAAGAAATAGAGCAGACCTTTCGCGCCTTGTGCGGTTACTCGGTGCATTCGCATCAGAATGAACTGCAAAATGGTTTTATCAGTCTCAAAGGCGGTCACCGAGCGGGAATTTGCGGCACAGCCGTGTGGGAAAACGGGCGGATTGCATCCATCCGGGAAATTTCATCCATTAATATCCGAATTGCTCATGAGATTTTGGGAGCGGCAGACGGAGTCATGTCTCTATTTAAAAAAGGAATGTGTTCTTTCTTGCTGGCCGGACCGCCGTCAAGTGGCAAAACCACGCTGTTGCGGGATTTGGTTCGGCGGCTGAGCGGCGGGGAAACCGGCCGCGTTTATACCGTTTCGGTGGTGGACGAGCGTGGCGAGTTGGCCGCCATGTGGCAGGGCGAGGCACAAAACGATCTGGGGCCGTGCTGCGACGTGCTCACCGGCTTTGCCAAAGCGCAGGGAATCCTCACCGCCGTGCGCTGTTTGTCGCCCGATGCGGTCGTGTGCGACGAGGTGGGCAGCGCGGAGGAAATCGAAGCGGTTTCGGGATGCCTCAACGCCGGGGTGGCGGTCATTGCCAGCGCCCACGCCGCTAGTCTGCAGGAGGTGTATGAACGCCGGCCGCTGCGCGCCCTGCTTGAGACGGGGGCTTTTTCTCGTCTGGTGCTGCTGGAAGGCGGCGCGCATCCTT
>CABQCM010000052.1 GCA_902462665.1 uncultured Oscillospiraceae bacterium
CCGCAAAAGCGATTGCCAAAGCAACCGCAACAATTGTAACCGACAAGGAGAAACGCAGCAAATTACTCTACATGATTCTGATTGCAATTTCAGTCGGTTTGGTCATTATTTTAATACCGATTTATTTACTGACGCATCCGATGGAAATGCTGGAGGATGCTTTTGCTGATACGCCAGAGGAAGCAGCGTTTGTTGAACAGTACAAATCAGAGAATGATGACAAGGTGCTGGTAATCGAGGATGACCTAATCATGGAGGGCGTTTATCCTCTACCTGTCAAGGGGGCAAGTATTACGAGTAGTTACGGAAAACGCACTGATCCAATTACCGGATCGCAAGCATTTCATTATGGTACGGATTTCGGGGGAGTATGGATGTCTGAAATCTTTTCGGTGGCTGACGGTACAGTGGTCTATGTTTGTACCGAAAAAAACAACGGTTACGGAAATCATATGATTATTCAGTATACCGGACAGCGTATCGCAGAGGACGGTACGCTGATAGCCGAAACCTTTTATGGCTTATATGGACATATGCACGACATTTATATGTTTGAGGGACAATCGGTAAAGCAGGGGGCAGTAATCGGTCTTATGGGCGGCGATCCTGAGCGGGATACCAATCCCGGTAAAAGCACCGGCCCGCATCTGCATTTTGAAATCCGCAGTACCCAAAACGGAACCGGCATTGATCCGACGGGGTATATTTTCCCTGCATCGAAACCCGAAGAAATAACAGAAGGTGAGGCTGATACAAATGAATAAAAAGAAAATGATTGAGTTGTTTGTCTATGTTGTGATTGTGGTAGTAGGAATCATTCTGCTAATAACTTCAAATACAAGGGACAATTCTAAACAATACGGCATAACCGGAGAAAGGAGTGCATCCTATGCTGTTGTATCTGACGAGCAGTAAAAACCGGGATTTGATTGATAAGACGGTAAAGGAAAAGGATTGCACCGTAAAAAAGCTGGTAGGGAAATATGTACTGCAAAAATTCATGGTGAAAGACATTCGCAACTATGCCGCTATCCGCTATTTTGTGGTGGACGCTTCCTGTACAAAGGATAGCATAGAACATTTTTGTATGGCGCTGCAATCCTTTCAGATGATGTTCCCAGCTAAAATCATTGTTGTGCTGTCTGGACATGAGAAAAAGCAGGACTACATTGACCGATTGATGGCTGCCGGAATCGACAGCCTTGTTACCGAGGATGAACCGGATGTTGCTGCCGCGCAGCTTCTTGAAACCATGACTGAAAATGAACCGAAAACAAATACGGTTTGGAAAACAAAGAATATACGGATTGCCGTTGCCGGGGCGCAGCGGCGTTGCGGAACAACGGTTACAGCTATGAATTTAGCGTTTTGGCTGTCCGCACAAGGGGCGAAGGTTTGCTATTCGGAAACAAACATCAATCGTCATTTGCGTATGATTCTAAAAATATGCGGAGCAGAGCCGGAAGGAAACCACGATACCTATCACGGAGTTGACTTTACCTTTTCGGACGAGCTTGACGGGGATTACGATTTTATCATCTATGACTGTGGCGAGCTCAAAGCAGTTACCGATGTTTTTCGAGCAGGGGATAAGCGGATACTTTGTGGATCAGCTTTGCCATATGAACTGACAGCGTTTAAACGGGCAATTTCGCTTTGCGGAGAACTAACGGTTCAGCCGGTTGCCGTTGCCGTACCGGATGAAATGAAAACATACTGTTCTGACCTCTTGGGGACAAAACTGCTCTTTGCAGAATGTTCGCATACATTGTTCGATGGGTGTGCAAACAGTGGGCTTTACAATGAGATGATACGGGAGTTTAAGAAATAATTACGGAGGAAAATATGAATAAAATAGAATACCTGAAAGATGTATTTGGATCAGAATTAAAGCCGCGCGCACGTCTGGTATTGCAATGTCTGGTGTATCACGCTAACAAAGAGGGGACTTGCTTTCCATCCATAAAGGCCATAGCCGCCGAGTGCGGTTATGGCCTTTCTACTGTTAAACGGGCCTTAAATGATCTGTGTGAGGCTGGATATATCGAAAAGACCGTTCGTTTTGATGAACGCAAGAATGGCGGTCAGACCAGTAATTTATACACACTAACAAAAGCAGAACAACCTGCGCCTACCCCCGATACTGAACAGGTTGCGATTATCGAAGAACCCCGTACAAAAGACGCTCCGCCAAGGAATAACTGCGCTGCTTCCTATACTTATTCTTTCTCGGCCGGCATGAAAAGGTTATTTATCGAGTTTTGTCCAAAAGAAAAAGCAGCAAACAAAAATAGGTGGACTGGAGGGCAGTCCAATTTTATGCCCCCTTGAAACTGTCATTGGAATAGATAATTCTATTAATGGAGGTAAAGTAATATCTGCTAATTCAAATACCATGTTATTAAGTTATCAAAATAATCTGGAACAATTGCTTTTACGACAAATACAATAATTAAATTCCGTTGTTTTTTTAAAAAATGATTATATTTACCATTTTTTCTCTTGACATTCCTGGAAATATCATGTATATATTAAATTGAAGGATAATTCATCCCTCGAAAAAAGAAGTAACGTGTTATATTTGTTATAAGGTACTATAACGTTGTTACAAAACATTTTAGGTTAAACGAGAATGGAGGAAAATGATGAAAAAACTGTCCAAAAAACTGATCGCCATGGTTTTATCTGTCCTCATGGTGATAGGAACAATTCCACTGGCAACATTAGCAGAAACAACACAAACTACAAAAGAAAATGAAAACAGTGATTCCACTCTCTACGTCCCTGGGGAGCAAAGTCAACAAACTGCCCCCATTCTGACCGAAGTGGTCGAATTGAGGGAGGAAAACGTCAAGCACTTTCGGTTGGAGGACGGCACCTATTTGGCCGCCCAATACGAGCAACCAATTCATTATGAAGATAACGGCGAATGGAAAGACATCGACAATACCCTGAGTCTGCAGGTGGCGGAGGGCGATGATGACGTCGAGGGTTTTGAAAACGCCGAGAACCCCGTAAAAATCAAGCTGGCCAAACATGCGGACAGCAAAAAACTGGTGAAGATAAAGCAAGGTCAGCACCAGATCAGCTGGGCTTACGCAGCCGCAGACAACCACAAGGCGGCACGGACATTGGAGCCAGATGGTTTACCGGCGGACGAGAAATCTGAGCTTGACTCCAAAGCGGTGCTGGATCGTCTGACTTCGGGGATATCTTACGATGATATCGAGCCGGGAATCGACTTGCAGTACATTCTTAGCTCGACCAGCCTGAAAGAAAACATTGTGGTCAAGCAAAAACGGGCTCACTATGCTTTTACGCTGAATCTTAACATCAAAAAGCTGACTCCGGCGATGAAAGAGGACGGCGGTATTGATTTTACCGACGCGGATGGTCAGACGGTATTCGCAATTCCGGCTCCTTTCATGACCGACGCGAATGGGGCTTATTCCGACGCGGTAAGCTATACGCTCGAGTCCGGTAAAAAGAATAAAGAATATACCCTGACCATCACGGCCGACGATGCGTGGATCAATGCCACCGAGCGGGCGTTTCCCGTGACCATTGACCCGGTTATATCCACACCTCAGGATGATTCGGTATGCATCGTGAAAAACATTCGCTCCGATAACAGCGCTGATATCGATCAGGAAATGTCCCGCATCGGGCAATATAATGGCTCGAACCGGGTATACATGGAATTTAATCTTGATAATCTCGTACCGGGCAACGCCATGGTTACCAATGCTCATCTTTATCTGGCGTTGCAGGCTGACAGTTATCGAACCACCTGGAACAATCGCCGTATCGACGTTTACGACGGTTGTCTAAATTACAAATATACCGGCGGAGAGACCGGCCCAACGATTTATTCTATTTCGTGGCCCAACCAACTCAATGGGGATTCGTTTATCGTTGACTACGCTTCGGTGCCGAGCAGCTACGACAGCCGCGAATTCGATATCACCAAGCTGGTCAAGAAATGGATGGAAGAAGGCAATTCCGGGTTAATGCTGCGTTCGAGCGACGAATCCGGGGCGGGTTATCATTGGCTGGCGGGGCCGGATTATTCCGCTGCGGCCAGCCGTCCTCTGTTGGCAGTTTATTATACCGATGCCAAGGGGCTGGAAAACCATTGGTCTTACCACACTCAGACGGTGGGAAGGGTTACTTCCTCCGTCAATGATTTCAACGGAAATCTGGTGCTCAGCCATGCCGATTTGGCGGAAAATAATCTTCGTATGCCTTTCTCTATTTCTCATGTCTACAATTCGGCAAAGGTTCGCGACAGCTACTGCAAATACAATTCTTCCACCGCTTTCGGGCTGCAAACGGGGAAAGGCTTTCAGCTCAATCTTCAGCAGCGAATCGATCCCGTGACCGATACGGCCATGACACAGTATGGTTACGCCTACGTTTGGCTAGATGGCGACGGTACCCAGCACTTCTTTAAGGAAGTAACCGACAAGAGCAACACCTGGGAGGATGAAGACGGCTTAAATCTCACCCTAACCAAAGAAACCGTCGCTGGTATTGCCTATCTGTATCTGGCGGATAAAGACGATAACCTGTCTGTTTTCAATGCCAGCGATGGGTTGCTTTATTTCATTACAGATAACCTTCCCAGCAGTACCAATGCGGTTGCGCGTCGTGCCAATTACATTGGCTTGGGTTATAACGGAACCGTGCTCCAGCGGATATACAACCCCGAAGGTCAAACCCTGGCTTCTTTTTCCTATAACTCAGCAAACTATCTTACGCAGATCAAGGACAAAGCCAATCGGGTGACCAAATATACCTACAATTCTTGGAATCAGTTGACTACCATCACTTATCCCGATGGTACTACCACAAAATTTGATTATTTTACCAACAGCGCCCCTTATGCGATTACGGGTCCCGATAATACCCAACTGAATTACAGCTATTCTAACGCATCCACGGGACGTGTTACTAAAGTGCAGCAGTATAGCGCCCCGAACGGCAATAATGGACGCTCTCTGGGGCAGGAAATCCAGTTTTCCTATCTGGCCAATAGCTGTACTGGCTTTGAGTATACCACGCGTACCGGCAATACCGTATCGGAAATGTATGAGTTTGACCGCTATGGCCGGGTGTTTAACATTGAGGACTTGGAGGGCGGCGCGGCCAGTTGTGTGTATACTCCCTCGGATAACGACAAGGTCAAAAACCGTATCGTCAGCGCCAATGCCACGCAAAAATACGTCAATAACCTGCTCAATAACAGCAGCTGCGAGAGCTTTGCCGCAAATGGCAACGCATACGATTGGACGCCCGAAACCAGCGGCGGTTCGTATGCTCTGGCGGGGACGGAGCATGCTTATCTCGGCGGCCATAGCTTCCAGTTGTCCAACAGCAGCTACAGTGGCTGGACGAGCGTGAGCCAGCGATTCGACGCGGAAAGCAATACCACGTATACCTTCTCAGGCTATGTGAAGGGGTCGTCTCTGTCTTATTCCGTGAGCCTGCTGGCTGAGCTTTACGATGCTTCCGGCAACAAGACGACGATTAGCTCAGGGATGTTTGGCGCCAATTCTGACGGATGGGAACGGCTGGTTCTCACCTTTACCACCCGTTCAGATACGGTCTATGTCAAGCTCGTCGCCCGGTTTGCCAGCGTGCTGGGAACGGTGTATTTTGATTGCTTCCAGTTGGAAAAGGGGGAAGCGGCCAATGAATATGTGCTGCTGTCCAATACTGATTTTGAGGATAACGGTTCCAACGATATCCCCACCGGCTGGTATGCCATAAACAAGACGTCGTCCGACGGCCGCTCGCCCAGAAACGGTATAGCGGAGAATTATTACGGTATTTCCATGACGGGGGATCTGCAAAAGGTCAAGCGATTTTATCAGGAGGTGCCCATTTACAAACCCGCCAAAGAAGTCGCCCTGTCGGTCAGCGGCAAAGGAATGGGAGATTCCCTGCCGTGGGAGAATCAAACCTTCGGTCTGCGGCTGAATTTCTATTATTCCGACGGAACGATAGAGACTACCGACCTGATTCGAATGAATCCGGATACTAGGGCGATGCAAACGGTAACCAAAACGGTCTGCGCCTCAAAAGCGAATCTGGAGAAAACCATCACTAAGGTTCGCTATATTATGGAATATGGAAACAATCTCAACGATGCTAAGTTTTATCAGCCCCAGCTCAAACTCGACCAAACCGGCACCACCTATACCTATGACACCGAGGGCAACCTGATCAGCGCCAAGGACAATGCCGGGCGAAATACCGATTATGAATACGACGCGGCAACGCCCGAGCTGCTCAAAAAGCTGACCAATACCGAGAACGAGCAGACGGAATACGAATATTCTACCGTCAATCCCCATCAGGTTGTCGCAGTGCGTCAAAATGCCACCGATACCTCCATCGCATTGGAATACGACGGCGTGGGCAATGTGACCAAAAGCACTTATTACGCGGGAACCGGCGATGTTTCCAATGCTACCAACGCGGAGAAAATCGTCACCAGCGCCACAACGCAAAACAACGGTTATCTGCCCTTTGGGAGTACCGACGCACTGGGGCATGTCACAGTGTCCATGTACAATACCAGCCGCAATTTGTTGACCGAGACGACCGACGCAAAGGGCAATGAAATTGAGTATTATTACAATGCGAGCAACGACCGTCTGGAAAGCGTGGTAGGCCGTCGGGACAAAAACGATACCAGCACCGAAGTGGAAGTGGATTACGAGTACGACGGCGCGGGCCGGCTGAAACAGATTTCTCACAATGGATTCCACTACGACTTCGGCTATGATTTGTTCGGCAATCAGATCGGCGTATCGATCGGCAAAAACAACAGCTCACTGAATCTGGTCGGCAATGAATATTACGCCGGAAACGGGCCGCTGAAACAGGTGGATTACGTCAACGGCCATAAAGTAAATTATACATACGATAACCTTGACAGATTGGATACAGTGTCGTATGCTGATAGTAACGATAATGTCGATGTTACCTATCGTTATACCTACGATGCGCGTGGAAATCTGGCGCGGATCAATTCGTCGAAATCAAACAGCGATACGGTGTATCAATACGATTTGCTCAACCGTGTGACCCGGGTCGCCAAAGGCTCGAGCTTCACGCTGGGCTATACCTACGATACGATGAACCGTGTGACCCAAACCACGGCGGCCTATTCGTCCCAAATCAAGACCACCAGTTATCGCTATGGCCCTGCCGGGCGACCGGAGGCGGTCACTCTGCCGGGGGGCAAGAGCATCGAGACGCATTACGACAGCCTGGGCCGGCTGGCGGTAACCAGTCACGCGCTGAGTGATGAAACAGGGGACCAGTGGAACATCCGATATTATTACAACCAAAGCGCGTCGGGAACGCAGAGCGGCCAGGTTCGCCTGATATCGGGGGAATACAAGGGCTTCAACGGCGTATACCAGATGTACGACTACGACGCCAACGGGAACATTACCCATGTCTACGACGGGAAAACGCAGAAGCATCGGTATTACCACTACGACGGTCTGAATCAGCTGGTGCGGGAGGATAATGAGGACGCCTATACCTCCACAGTCTACAGCTATGACAATGGCGGAAATCTGCTGAGCAAAAAGATTTACGCCTACAATACAGGTAACTTGGGAAGCGCGTTGTCCACCGTCAACTATGGCTACACCAATGTAGTGTGGGGAGATAAGCTGACGTCCTACGGCAACCAGACCATCAACTACGACAACCTGGGCAACCCACTGCAATACCGAAGCGGCTTGAGCTTCACGTGGGAGCACGGCCGGCAGATGAAAACGTTGACGAATTCAGCGGGATCGACGTGGGAATACTCTTACGACGAAAGCGGTTATCGGA
>CABQCM010000053.1 GCA_902462665.1 uncultured Oscillospiraceae bacterium
GGTCGGGTGGACTGGCCGCCGATATCAATGATATCGGCCCCCTCCTCCTGCATTTGCAGCGCGTGTTCTACCGCAGCCGCGGGGTCAAGATATTTCCCCCCATCCGAAAAAGAGTCGGGAGTGACGTTGACGATCCCCATCACCGTAGTCACGCTGCAGTCAATGGAATACTGTCGGGCGATCCAATGCTTCATAAACGTTCCTTTCCGCCTGATGTTGCGCTTACCTGAAATGACTGGATTGTTGCGGGCTAAACCTTTTTTCCGCCGGTGAGTAGCGCCATGGCCTCCGAACGACTGCGCGCGTCTGAGCGCATGGTGCCGCGCAGAGCCGAGGTCTGGGTCAGCGCCCCGGCGGCCCGCGCCCCCCGCATGGTCATGCACAGATGCTCGGCCTCAATCACCACCGCCAGGCCCAGCGGCTCCAGCTCCCGCTCGAGGAAATCGGCCACCTGTGCGGTCAGCCGCTCCTGCAACTGAGGCCGGCGGGCAAAACAGCTTACAATTCGGGCCAGCTTGGACAACCCAATGACCTTGCCGCCCGCGGGAATATACGCAATGTGAGCCACCCCGCGAAAGGGGAGAAGATGATGCTCGCACATGGAGTAAAGCGGAATATCCCGCACAATGACCATTTCCTCGTTGTGATCCTCATGAAAAAAGGTCAGGTGACGGCGCGGATCCTCCTCCAGCCCGCCAAAAATATCGGCGTACATATCCGCTACCCGGCGGGGCGTGTCGAGCATCCCTTCCCGATCGGGATCCTCTCCAATCGCCTCAATGATTTCGCGCACGGCGGCGCGAATGCGTTCCTTATCCATAACAGCGTCCCCCTTTGCCGGCGGTATCGCGCCGAAAATATATCTATCTTTGCGCCCGGCATACTACAATCGGGCGAACCGCACCCTGAAAGCGTACGGTAATCGAAATCAAACTATAATGTCTGCTTTGCAGCCATTATACCACGTTTCCCCGTGCGTGTAAACACAGGCACAGGGAGATTCCGCGGGGGAATTGGCGAAGGTACAAGGAATTTATCGGAAAAATGTTTAAAAAATATTCCCAATTAAGCTTTACTTTTTACGATAAAGTTGTATAATATAGACATGAAACAGCGCAAACTACCATAGACTGTTTCGATAGTCGAATAAGAAGGGAGATTTTTTCATGGAACTTGGAACGTTAATTGCCACCAGCGAAACTGTTGAGGTATACAAAAGCGGTAACACTGCTATTAAGCTTTTCAAAGAGGGCGCGCCCAAAACCGCCGCTTTGTACGAAGCGCTGACCCATGCCCGGGTAGAGGCCACGGGTCTGCCCATCCCAGTTATTCACGAGATTTCGGTCATTGACGGCCGTTGGGCCATTCATATGGACCTCATTGAAGGCGAAACTTTAGCCGAACAGATGAAAAGAGATCCCGAGCACATCGACCAGTATTTGGAGAACATGCTCGATATTCAGCTTGAGATTCACTCCAAGCTCGTGCCAAAGCTCTCGAAACTGAAGGATAAGCTTACCCGGCAGATCAATGAACTGGAAGGCCTCGACGAGGTCAAAAAATACGAGCTGCTGACCCGACTCAACAGCATGCCCAAGCACGTCAAGCTTTGTCACGGCAATTTCAGCCCCGAAAACATTATGATGGGCAAGGACGGCAAGGTCTATATCGTGGACTGGGTCGCGGCGCGTCAGGGGAACGCCAGCGCCGATATCGCCCGCACTTATCTGTTGCTGGCTCTAGGCAGCCAGGAACAGGCCGACAAGTATCTTGATATGTTTTGCCAAAAGACCGGCACTTCCAAAAAATATGTGCTCGACTGGGTGCCCATCGTGGCCGCCGCCCGCATGGACGAAGATGTTCCCGAGGAGCGGGAGCTGCTGGCAAAATGGACGGACGTCGTGCTGTACGAATAAAACACGCGGAGTCCTCTTGACACGACATGCGTATTTTCTGCACTCAAACGCTCTCCCGCTGCGGCGGGAGAGCGTTTTGTCGTTTCGTTACAGGATGCTTCCTGTTTTTTTGTGACTAATGTCTACTTGTGCGTGGATGACGAATGAAGTATAGTATAGACGAAACAATCTGGGGACAATGCGCCGCAGACTGCCGTCGGTTGCCGCCAGCCGCGCTACCGCCCCTGGAAAAGCGCTGGTTTTCCGTCGTTCGTTACCTTGCCGTCCGCCTGTGGTCGAAGATATTTTGCGCAGAGCATTGAATGCGCTGGGAAGACGCGCGATGCAACCATGACCGCGCATGGCAAAGCCGCGTAACGCCCTCGGCGTTTTAAGGCTTCCGCCCAAAACGCGCTGTGCTCTAATTGCTTCGTCC
The DNA here is from genome assembly GCA_902462665.1 of uncultured Oscillospiraceae bacterium. Taxonomy (GTDB): domain Bacteria; phylum Bacillota; class Clostridia; order Oscillospirales; family Acutalibacteraceae; genus CABQCM01. The sequence continues at coordinate 2,332 of CABQCM010000053.1, forward strand.
AGACAATGCAGTCGGATTATAACGCGCGGAAGGTCACATATAGAGCTTGCCCTCGTTTTCGTTGTCGGTTGCAGAGCAGAGTTGCTTTTCGAGGCGTATACTTAACAGTGCATGATGGAGGAAAACAGACTAGTGAACGATTGCATTACGATTGCCGCAGCAGAGCATGAATTACAAATTGCGGGAGATAAAAACCCCGGCCTTTGGACGAACCATTCGCGCAATGTCGGATTAGCTGCTAAATATATTGCGGACGCCTGCAAAATTCTTGACAGCGATAAAGCCTATATTTGCGGGCTGTTGCACGATATTGGAAGAAGAAACGGCATATCGGCGCTGAAACATACCATTGACGGATACGATTATGCAATATCAAAAAATTGGAACGAGGTTGCGAAGGTGTGTCTGACGCATTCGTTTCCTGTAAAAGACGTGGAAGCGGATATTGCGGCAAAGGATGTTACAGCAGAACAATATCAGTTTATGAAACGTTATTTAGAGAGCATAGAATATGACGATTATGACAAGTTAATCATACTTTGCGACGCTTTAGCGGATGCGCAAGGCTTTTGTATTTTGGAAAAAAGGTTTATCGACACAACCCGCCGTTACGGCATCTATCCGTTTACGGTGGAGCGCTGGAATAAAACATACGAATACAAGGCGTATTTTGAGGCCTTAATGGGAAAGTCAATCTATACGGTTTTGCCCGGTATCTGTGAATGTGTATTTCGATAAAATACAGCTTTTTTGCGTTGACTTTGTACCATTGCCTGAGTTTGGGAAAGGAAAGCCGGTTGTAGTCATAGCCGGCGAAGAGTCATATGGAAATTCAGGATAAGCAGGGCAGGCGACTGATTGAAGTAAGCTGTATGCCGCTGCGTCCCCCCTTTTACGGGGAGGTTCACCGGCATGCCGACCTGGAGATGTCCTGCGTCGTTCGGGGGCGGGGCACCTACCACATTGGAGACGGCTGCTATAGCATGCGCCGGGGCGACGTGTTCCTTCTGCCTCCGGCTGACGCGCACGGCATTCGTCTTACCGATGAGGGCGGGTTGGATAATTTGGTCATTCACTTCTCCTCCTCCTTTCTCTGGAGTCCGGGGCAGAGCGAGCTGGACTATAACTTTCTGCGGGTGTTTTTTGAGCGGGGACCGCATTTTTCTCACCGACTCGATCGGGATAATGCTGTGACGGCACGGGTCTTTTCCCTGATGCTGGAGATACTCGACGAGATGGAGCGCACGGAGCTGTACTATGAGCTGATTGTAAAAAATAAGCTGCAGCAGATTTTGACCGAAATTATGCGAGGTTTTGACTACATCGACTCCCCAAAGGCGCGTACGCCGGCCAACCGGCCGGGGCCTGAGCTGGACGCGGTCGTGCAGTTTATGGAGGAGCATTGGAACGAGGAACTGACTCTCGAGTCCCTGGCCCGGATTGCCCGGGTCAGCCCGGTGTATTTTTCGGTGCTGTTCAAACGATTTCACGGCCTGTCGCCCATGGAATATATCATCCGCCGCAGGGTTTGTCGCGCGGGCGAGCTGTTGCGTACCACCGATTTGCCCATTGGGGAATTAGCCGCCCATTGCGGATTTCACAGCAGCGCCAATTTTTACAAGGCGTTCAAACGTATCACGGGTCAAACCCCGCTGGCCTATCGAAAAAACGCGGCCTCCGGGTAAGGGGTACGCCAGAAGAAAAGAAGATTGGTAGGCTGGCCCGCAGGAACGATGATACCAAAAACAGAGCGAATTTCAAGGGAGGATAACACATGTTTTTGCAAGGAATGCGAACGATGCGCCGCCGCTTTTGGGCGGCTCTGCTGACGGCTTCGCTGGCCTTTGGCTTAGGGGGATTGGGTGTAGCCGCCTCGTCGGACGCCGCGTACGGCGACGTGGACGGCAACGGCACGGTGGACGCTTCCGACGCGCTGATGGTGCTGCAAAGCTCCGTGCGCCTGCGCACGTTGACTGCCGACCAGGCGACATTGGCCGACGTGAACACCGATGGCAAGATCGACGCTTCCGACGCGCTGAATATTTTGCAGAAGTCGGTTGGCCTAATCCATCGCTTTGACGCCGAACCCATCGAAGGGAGGAACGGACGGATGATTCAGTATCGAAACGGCGCTTATGTGCAAACGCGCGACGCCGTGGAAATGGACGGGGCGCGCACAACCTTCCAGGTGTCGGCTCCCTTTGACGGCAGCATGGCTCTGCCCGCCGACATGGTCATGGTCTACGACACCGAGGATCGAGGCTGGGCTGATCACGGCTACACCATGGCCGCCATGCAGATGATGAACAAGGCCGACGGCAACGAGTATCACACCCAGCATCCCGAGGATCTTCAGATCCAGGCCGACGGACGGGGAATCTATGGCTCCCAGCCGGGCGAGGGACGGCCGTGGAATGATATTATTAGCGAATCCTCCCGCAATGCTTATCAGAGCCAGGAATTTATTGACTGGCAGAAGCAGCGGCTGACGCGCATGGTGGAAAACTACCATCCGCAAACCGTCGTCTTTGAAGAGCCGGAATATTTTCGCCGCGGCTTGTATGGAGAGGGCTATAAAGAGCTTTGGAAGCAACACTACGGCTCCGATTGGGTTGATCCCATCTCCAGCCCCGAAGCGGTGTTACTGTCCCAAAGGCTCAATGTGGCGCTGGAATGCAATGCCATTCGTCAGCTCAGCGATCACTATAAGAGCCAGAGTCCGTCCGGGCTGTTTGGTATTGCCGCCCACTCCCACTTTAACTACCGCGCCCATGACATCACGGCCGGGATTTACAGCATGGCCGCCACCGGCAAGGTGGACGCGATCATCGGCCAGGCATGGAGCGACACCATCAAGCATTCCTTTTTGTACAACGGTAGGGAAATACAGCGTCCTTTCCTGCTGGGATATCTGGAGTATGGAACGTATATCGACGCCGCTGTCAAAAATGACGCCCAGCTTTTTGCCCTGATTGACCCCATGTCGGACGAGCGGGAAAAGCACACCGAAGAGCAGCTTCGTGCCCTCAACCGGCATCAAGTGGTTTCTTCTCTGATGCATCCCGAGATCAATCGGTGGGAAAACTGCATCTGGCCCGACCGTGCCTTCCGGGATGTTTCGGGCGACTATAAAACCGAGCTGCTGTCGATTTACAACGCCCTCAACGACGTCTCAGGCGAGGCCTATGCTTTGACTGCCGGTACGCCGGGGGTGACGTATTTGATGTCCGACACCTTTACCTGGCAGATTACGGGTCAGAATTGGTGCGAGGATCCCAAGCAATCCTATTACGGCGTGGCTATGCCGCTCATTGACGATGGCATTCCCCTCGAGATCGCCGCGATGGACTACATCCGCTCGGCCGAGGATCTTCAAGGGGTCAGTTTGCTCATCGTCTCCTACGACAGCATGAAGCCGATGAGCGAGCAGGTCAACCGGGCCATTGCCGATTGGGTGAAGCAGGGCGGTACCCTGCTCTATGTCGGTGGGCACGACGCCTATGAGAACGCAGCGTCCGAATGGTGGAATCAGCCCGGCATGGGCGGTTCCCCCTTCAACAATCTGCTTTCCCATCTCGGCCTGGATTCGGTGACGGTCGGCTCCTTTGAAGATATGACCCTGCTCGAATACGCCGGACCAGCAGAATCCGCCGCGCTGTTTGAAGGCAAAACCGGCCTTGTCAATGACACCTCAGGCCATGTCGCCGCCTATAGCGGCGAGGGCTTCTCTCCTTTGCTGTGCGGTATGGACGGGGAAGTTCTGGCCATGGAGGCTCAAGCGGGCAAGGGCCATCTGATTTCGATCGGCCTGCCCGGATATTATTTTGCATCCACCGGCGAGGGCGCAGACTGGATGAAGGCGCTGTGCCGCTACGCCATGCGCTACACCGGATTGCGTTATGTGACCTCCCCCGCTTTTGTGGCCGAGCGCGGCCGTTACACCGCGGTGCATGCGCTCCATGAGGATTACACGCTGGAGGGCCGCTATGTCGATATTTTCGATTCTTCCCTGCCCATTGTGACCGATCCGGTTGTACCCTCTGAGGCGTCGGGGCTGTATTATCAAGTAGAGGAGACGGACGCCGGCATACCGTCCGCTCTGTTCTTCGGCGGCCGACTGGAGGGCGGGATTTCCCAGACGGGCGAGCGCACCGCGCTGTCCTTGACCGGACCGTCCAATTCGGTTTCCGCCATCCGTCTTTTTGGCGCAGGCAAGGTTCCTTCAGCAATCCGCGTCACCCAGGACGGGAAAGAAGATCCACGCGTTCTGACCCAGTGGAGTAATACCGACGGCAGTTTGCTGATCCAGGTGTATCATACCGCCAATCGGCCAGTCGATATTGAAGTGGACTGGGCCTCGGGCACAAAGTCGGATGACCCGCCGCGCAGCTTTGTCGAACAGGTGATTACCACCGGCGTGCAGGGCAACGACGAAGCGTATCTCGTGCGCTTTACCGGCGCGAGCCAAAACGATACCCGCTATTGCGATTTGACCGCCGAGTTGGTCTACCGGCTGGATTTGTCCCAATATCCGGGGATATGGCTCACGTTAACCGTTAGCAACAACTATCTCGTTGAGGTGTCTGACCGCGACGGAGACTGGCGTGAAGCTTATAATTATAAAACCCTTTCGGGCGGTGATTACGCAACCAGCGGCTCCAATCAAACCTCGCTGACCATCGTGCCAGGCGAGTACGGCCTACAGGACGAAATTTATCTGCGCATTCGCAACTGCTATCCCGACCGAGGCTGGGGCGGGTGTTTGCATAACATCCATTTGCACTACGTCGAAGGGTAACATTCCAGACGATGGCGAGGGCTATGACTTTGCATCGCTTGTTGTTGCGACGTGGCGGAGCGGGTGGAATTCGCCCCCACGGTACCGTGAGGTATCACTGAGTTCGAGCGATACCGGGATTTTGTTAGAACTTAGAAGATGATAGCAGATGCCCGCAGCCTGCACGGCTGCGGGCTTTTTCGCGGTTGCAGGGGCGAAAAAAGGCGTTTTCGATGTCGCGGGCGAGTGCGGGATAGCCAGGAGTTCTAACGAAATTCCAACCGAAATGGTTAGAAAAGTTCGATTTTAGAATAAAATACTAAAATTCATAATCAGAACGCTCTTTGTAATAAGTACAAGCGTAAGTACCAGTTCGTAAAGATGGTCATGATGCTGTTATATTCCTCTTCCATGGCAGTGGGACAAACTCGTTGAACCGTTTATGCAGCGTTTTAATTTTCTGCTGATATTCCGCATTCGTGCAAAGCTCGAAATCATTCTCAGGCAAAACTTTTCAATAGAAAGAAATCGTCATGCTTTCCACGGTATTGTTCCATTGCCTGCTTATATTCCGATTCATAGTAAGCACAAACCACTGTTTTCAAAGTGGGGGGCGGGGGGCACGGTCCTTCACCTGATCCAGTACATCAAAAATGATGATGCTGAAATTGTAATATGGGATGATAGCCCCCAATTTGATGAACCGCCGAAAGATGCATCCATCAATGACGTCATTGATA
>CABQCM010000054.1 GCA_902462665.1 uncultured Oscillospiraceae bacterium
GGCTAACCTCATAGGCCATTTGTACCGCCCCCAGCGCCGGGCCAATCACCAACTCAATCCCGTCGTTTTGAAACTGCTCGGCCAGTGCGGCGCACAGCTCTTCGCTATACTTGGTATTGCGAAAAATCTTTGCGCACTGCAGATATTGGTTGGAATGCCGCCCCGAGGTCAAACGAAAATGCCCCTCGAGCAGCACCCCGGCCTCTTTCAAAATTTCCAGCACTCTTTCTTTGGTAATCATCCAAACATCTCTCCTAGCTTCCGGCGCCGATTGCCGGCATTTTTGACATTGTGCCGCGGCCACCATTTTCTTTCACAACGCCGTAAAAACGCAGAACACCGCGGCACAGTAATTTTTATTATTATAAACGATTTTGGAACATAATGCTAGCACTTTCCCAATATTTTCTCTCTTTCGACCAGTCCACAACTTCAGCAATTGTTACAGGGCTGTCGCATTTCTACGTTTCGGCCTACTTTTGCAACGTTTCTGCCAACTTTTTGGTATTCTAATTTACTATAATAAACGTGGAACTTCACTTTAATGACATATTAACAAAAAGAAAAGGCGGTAGCTTACTATAATAGAGGTATCGTCTGACGCGCGGCTTTGGCGCCGGACGCAGCAACTTTTGCCGCTGCATGGCAAACGGAGGTCGCATGAAAACATTAATTCTAACAAAAAACGACGCGGGACAACGACTAGACAAATTTCTAACCAAGGCGTTTCCTCGTCTGCCTCAGTCTATGCTTTACCGTTCTATTCGTCTCAAGCGCATTAAGCTCAACGGCAAGCGCGCTGAAATATCCACCCGCCTTTGCGAAGGCGATCGGCTGGATTTGTATCTCAACGACGAACTGTTAGCGCCGCAAGAAGAACGTTACGACTTTCTGCGCGCTTCCAAACGGCTCGACGTCGTTTACGAAGACCGTCACATTCTCCTGCTGAACAAGCCGGAGGGATTGCTTTGCCACGAGGACGACCGCACCTACGGCGATACCCTGATTGGGCGAATCAAACGGTATCTGTATGAAAAGGGCGAATATGACCCAAAGGACGAAAATAGCTTTGCTCCCGCCCTAGCCAACCGCATTGACCGCAACACTGGCGGCATTGTGATGGCCGCCAAGGACGCAGAGGCTCTGCGCATTCTCAATCAAAAAATCAAGGACCGCGAGCTTTCCAAAGGATATCTCTGCTTGGTACACGGCGTTCCTGCTCCGCGCGAGGCAACGGCGGAGGCCTACTTATGGAAGGACGCGCAAAAAAATCGGGTCTATGTTTACGATACTCCGCGCCCGGGCGCGAAAACCATTGTCACCCGCTACCGGGTGCTGGCCGAGCGCGATGGAATGTCGCTGCTGGACGTGGATTTGCTGACCGGGCGCACCCATCAAATCCGAGCTCACTTAGCCTATTTGGGGCATCCTCTGGTGGGCGATGGAAAGTACGGAAAAAATACAGCCGACCGCAAACGAGGCTTTTGCCACCAGGCGCTGTGCTCCTATCGCCTGCGGTTTCAGTTTTCCACCGACGCGGGCGAGCTTGCCTATTTGGATGGCCGGGAATTCACGGTGCAACAGGTTTGGTTTGCCCACGAATTCATGCAGAAATGACCGCTCGCTCCAGCGGCGATATCCATGAAGGGGGAGGAATTTACCATGACCAATTCCAGCAACCAACACAACCTTGCCGAGGCGGACACGCTGCTTTCACGTGCGCAACGGCTTCGCCGCCTGACGCCGGCTGAGAAGGAAGCGATGTTTGACCGCATCCTTTCCGCCGAGTTATCCATGCAGGAAGCTGGTTCTACTCACTCTGAGGAAAAAATCCAACGGCTGCGCGATACGCTGCAAACAGATGGAAGCTGGCCTGGAATCGACTATGCCGACCAACGCCGTTCCGATAGTTGGAGTACCGTCATCCATTTGAGCAACATCGAGTCCATGCTCACCGCTGCCGGCCGACAGCGCGTGGCTTCCGAGGAACCCTTGCGAACCCAGGCTCTGCTGGCCCTGGACTACTGGCTGGAACACGATTTTATCTGCCCCAACTGGTGGCATAATGAAATTAACGTTCCCGCCCGGCTCTGTGTGATTTGCCTTTATTTATGGAATTACTTAGACAACGCCCAGCAACAAAAATGCATTGAGATTCTGCGCCGTGGCACGATGCTGGAAAATGCGGGAGGAAGCCGAGGCTGGACCGGAGCCAATCTCATCTGGGGGTTAAAGACCACCGTAAAGCACGCTCTGCTGCTTCGCGACGTCTCGATGATGGCTTATGCCATGGATTTGTTGGAGGGTGCGGTGGTCGTTGGCGAGGACGAAGGTATTCAGTCCGATTCCTCCTTTTTTCAACATGGGCATCAGCTGGCGATGGGGCATTACGGCTGGAGTTATGTCAGTGAAATTACCCGGCTATGCTGCATTCTGACGGGCACCCCATTTCAGATTTCCACAAGAAAGCTGAATCAGATCGCCCGGTATATCGCGGAAGGCACGCGGTATATCGTATATCAAAAACGATGGAATTTCTTTGCATTGGGCCGGGCGGTATTTCGCAACCATTCGATGAGCGCCGCCGATGTCTCAGACGCTGTCCGGCAGTTTGCCCTCGTAGAAGAACTGGACGAAAAAAAGGCGGTTTCTGACGCTGCTGATGCGCTCGCTGGTCTCCCCTCCCGTGCGCCCGACAAATATTTTGATGTTGGAAAATACTATTGTCGGTTCGGCAACGGATATTATATTGGTGCGCGCATGGCAGACCCTTCGATTGTTCCCGGCGAAATCTGCAATGGCGAGGGAATTCTGGGTTATAATCTGGCCGCTGGAGGAGTACAATGCGTGTTTGTGGACGGCCGAGAATACGACAATATTTTTCCCGTATGGGACTATGCCAAAATTCCAGGCGTTACCACCCTGCTAGAGGATGACGAAAGCATTGTCTCCAAAACCGGCTGGACTAGCGCGCCCGCTCAAAACAGTTACAGCGGAGGCATTACCGACGGAAATACCGGCGCGATTTATATGGATATAGTCCACAATGGAATTACCGGTGTCATCAGCCGTTTTTTTATCGACGGCGGCATGATTGCCTTGGGAGCTGGTCTGCGCTCGGAACAAGGGCGGGTGATCACTACGGTCAACCAATGCTGGAAACGCTCGGACATCACAACGAGCGGCAGCGTGGCGGTACATGACAGCGTCACTTATCTCAACCTTTGCTCTACCCCCTGGATAGCGTCGGTTGACCATCGCACCGGCAGTTGGAAACGTGTGGCCGCCGAGAGCAGCGACGACAAAATCACCGGCGATGTCTTTTCCTTGTGCTACAACCATGGTGAGTGCCCGCAGGATGCGCAATATGCCTATGCCCTGCTGCCCAACCGATCGGACGCTTCGCTGTGCGCCGAAGACTTGGATATCGACGTGCTGCAAAACACAGCCACATGCCAAGCAATTCGCACGGGCGACAAGGTCATCGCTGTGTTTCATACAGCAGACAGCCTACGATTACCGGACGGTTCGGTGCTGACCGGTGAGGCCCGCTCGGCTAAAATTGCATCCTACTCCTAATTCATCGCTGGCTTAAGGAGAGAACCAAATGTTATCTGTTATCAAAAAACGGCGAAGCATTCGACGATACAAGAATACTCCCGTTGAACGAGAAATCATCTTAGACATCTTAGAAGCTGGAATGCTTGCGCCCTCTTCGAAAAACCGCCAGCCGTGGCGCTTTATCGTGGTGATGGACAGCGCCAAAGAGTCCATGTTGGCCGCTATGCAGAAAGGCTTGGAGAGAGAAAAGCATGCCCCTCTGCTCCCCGAAAGCGCGGAGTATTTGAAAGCGGCCGAGCACACCCTGGAAATCATGGCGCAAGCGCCGATCGCTATTTTTGTAATTAACCCGCTGGGGATGAAGCTTCAAAGCCCTTTGACCCCGGAAAGACGCATCTATGAAATCTGCAATGCCCAATCCATTGGTGCGGCGATGGAAAACATGACGCTTACCGCTACAGAGCATGGACTGGGAAGCCTTTGGATATGCGATACCTATTTCGCATACGATGAACTAAAGCAATGGCTGGCTACCGAGGGGGAGCCTGTTGCAGCAATGGCAATCGGCTACGCGGACGAAGCTCCCGCCGCCAGGACGAGGAAAGGGTTGGAGGAGATCGTGGAATGGCGCACAGCCAGCCATACAACCACCCGATAAAACGCTGTTGTAAGACAAGCCGCCATCCAGACGTGCTCTGGATGGCGGCTTTCTAATATGTTACCCTCGCTTGACAAGGGGAAAGACGGTTTATCGGTGTGAAAAAGAGCACTTGCAGCGTTGTCCTCATTGCCGGGCGGCAGCCCGACTGCCTCGTCCGCCTGGCCAATCGCTCTTTTTCATCGTCGACCAACTTCGAAGAACCTACTGTCGAAGCCAAAAGGTGGCCGGCAAGGCCGCAGAGAGCAGTCAGGCTGTCGCCCAACCGTTGCCGAGAACGCTGTGATCCGCCCTTTGGGTCGCCAGCAGGCGTGTGAACCCTATCTATCCCCTATTATCCTGCCCAAAAATACGGGAAAGAAACAAAGACCCAGCCACGGTTCGTCTTTTGGGAAACATACTCGTAAGTCTCCTCCGTGCGGGAGGTCTCTTCCCCTTTGACATTGCGCGTCAATCGAATCACCCGAGCCAAATAATGTGCCTCATCGGCGGTGCGACTCGTCTGCTCGTAGATCACTTCCGCAATGGATTGGTCAATCGCATAGTCAAAATTATCGGAATACAGTCGCCCGTCCCGCTCGAGATAATGCCCCTCAGACAGCAGCTGCTCGCAAATTTCGTCTGAAAAATAATCTTTTGCATAAGCGCGAAGCTCTGCCATCGAAGAAAAGCGCGGATCAATCACCGGACGCATAGAACGCCCGTCGATTTCGACCTCGCCGGTGATCGTCTGATCCACCTTAACCGAAAATTGAACGAAGCACTGATAAGCCAGCATAGCCTCGCTCATAATCGCGTCGGCGTCGGGAGCGTCACTACCAGCTTGGCAGCCTGCAAGCCCCGCCGTGAGCAGACAAAGTGCCAGCAGCAATGCGGCCATGCGCAGCGTTTTCATTCTTATGACCATCCCTTTCGTATCACACGGAAGCTTAGGGCGGTTTCGGCATAGCCGAAGCGAAAGTCGCTTCGACTTCCACGGCGCAAACCATCCTACTCTCCTTAATCCAGGATAAAGCCGATCTTTTTGCGCGCCTTTTTGAGCACCCGGCTGGCCAGCACAGCAGCGTGAGCGGCACCCTCACGATAACAGGCGGCCAGATAATCCTTATTGTTCATCAAATCGCGGTAGCGTTCCTGCACCGGACGCAGGGTTTCCACCACCGCCTCGCCTACAGCCTCTTTGAAATCGCCGTAGCCTTTGCCTTCAAATTCGGCCTCGATGGCTTCCATATTCTTTCCGGTAACGGCAGAATAAATTCCCATCAGGTTGTTGACCCCATCCTTACCCTCGCCATAAGCCACCCGGGCCTCGCTGTCGGTGACCGCCCGGCGCAGCTTGCGAAGGATGACGTCCGGCTCGTCGAGCATGGCGATGTAGCCGTTAACATTTTCATCCGACTTGGACATTTTTCGGCTGGGATCCTGCAGCGAACGAATGCGCGCCCCCACCTTAGGAATCATGGGCTCAGGCACCACAAAGGTGGGAGAATAGGCGTTGTTAAACCGCTCGGCAATGGTACGGGTAATTTCCAGATGCTGCTTTTGGTCGTCGCCCACCGGTACAAAATCGGTATTGTAGAGCAGAATGTCGGCCGCCATCAAGGCAGGATAGCTGAACAGCCCGACGTTAATGTTATCCGCGTGGGTTTTGGATTTATCTTTAAACTGCGTCATGCGGGAAAACTCACCGAACTGAGCGTAGCAATTCAGCAGCCAGGCCAACTCGCTGTGGGCCGCAACGTGGGACTGAATAAAGAAAATGCTTTTGTCTTTATCAATGCCCGACGCCATGAGCAGAGCGTAGGTCTCCAGACTGCGCCGGCGAAGCTCGGCCGGCTCCTGTCGCACTGTAATAGCATGAAGGTCCGCCACGGCATAGATGCAGTCATATTCCTCCTGCAGTGCGACCATATTGCGAATTGCGCCGAGATAATTGCCCAGAGTGAGCATTCCGCTCGGCTGCAGGGCGCTGAACACCCGCTTTTTTGGGGTGGTGTTTTCCGAATTCATCAATCAATACAACCCTTTCTGTGTCAAATCGCCGCTTGCGGCTCAAAGCCAGTTAAAACCTCACCGTCTTACAGTGCATGCGCCAGCTCGCCGAGAATGGCCATCCCCTGCTCCAACTGCTCGTCGGTGGGGGTGGAGAAGTTAATGCGGAAAGACTGGCAAGGCTCCGACTCATCCATCAGGAATGCGTTGCCTGGCACAACAGCAACCTTATGCTGCACCGCCTGCTTGCAGAACGCGGGCATATCCACACCGTCGGGCAGCGTCGGCCAGAGGAACAAACCGCCCTCAACCCGGCTGCAGGTCAGCCGGTCACCCAGCTCGCGGTCAAAGCAATCCATCATCAGCCCCGCTTTATGCTCGTAAACCTTGCGAATGCGCTGCAAATGCCCTTCGTAATCGCAGCCGGTCATAAATTCATAGGCAACCATCTGCGCCCAGATGTTGGTATGTACGTCGGAAGTCTGTTTGCACACAATCATTTTAGCGATAACGGGCGCTGGCGCAATCGCATAGCCTACCCGCATACCGGGGGAAAGCACCTTGGAAAAAGTACCGGCGTAAATGACGATTCCATCCTCATCCATGCTCTTGATGGCGGGAATATGCTCCCCGGCAAAACGAATGTCGCCATAAGGATTATCTTCGATAATCATCACGCCATACTGCCGAGCCAGCCCGTACACCCGGCGACGTTTTTCCATTGACATCGTGACGCCCGAGGGATTCTGGAAATTGGGGATGGTGTAAATAAAACGAACTCTTTGCTCGGTTTTGAGCGCCTGCTCGAGCGCGTCCACGTCCATCCCGTCGCCCTGCATCGGAATGCCGCACAGCCTCAAACCATACGAGCGAAAAGAATTCAGCGAACCAATGAACGAGGGGCTTTCACAAAGAACAACGTCGCCCTCATTGCACAAGCTCTTGGTCGCCAAATCCATCACCTGCTGCGCCCCCGCCGTGATTAGAAGCTGGTCAAACTCCCGGCCAATGTTGTGCTTTTGCTTCATATATCCGGCCAAATGCTCCCGCAGCGGGGCGTAACCCTCGGTGACGGCATACTGCAGCGCGCCGATGGGATTTTCCTGCATCAGCCTCTCGGAAATTTCCTGTATCTGTTCGACCGGAAAAGCCTCTGGCGCAGGATTTCCCGCGGCAAACGAGATGACGCTCGGGTCGCTCGTATATTTGAGAATTTCACGGATGGCGGAGGGCTGCAGCGAAGCAACCCGGTCGGCAAAGAGATAATTCATAGGGTATATCGAACCTTTCTATCATAGGATTCATGCCCCGCTTTTGCGGAAGCTTATGACACTGAAAAAAGAATAGCCGAGCTGCACAAAGAATCGAAGCTTGGATGCTCAGCCCAAATACACATACTGGCATAGCGTTTGATACAGCTTTTCACCAATGCCCTTGACCTCAAGCAATTCATCCAACGAGGACAGCGGACCATAGGTATCGCGATACTCAATGATGCGCCCGGCGAGCACCGGCCCGATTTTAGGAATGGTGCAAAGCTCATCCGCCGTGGC
>CABQCM010000055.1 GCA_902462665.1 uncultured Oscillospiraceae bacterium
AGGCGAACGGGACGGTTTTCCATCCGCATCGCATCTGCGCGCGCTTTGGAAGCAGGGGACTTTGGCGCCGGAGCATTTGAGCGAAGAAAGCCGCGAAATTTTGCTTGCCGAGCACCGCTGCGGGCGTTTTCCCGTATTCTGCTCCGGGCTGGAGCCGGTTTTGCTTGGTCTGCTTCGCTCGGCTGAACGGGGGCGTTACGCCGCGCTGCCCGATCTGTCTGAAGGGCTGGAAAACCGTTTATGGCGGGCGGTAAGGCAAGGATGTTCACTGGACGAAATCCATGACCTGGCCCGAACCAAGCGCTATCCCCTCGCCCGCATCCGGCGGCTTTGCCTGTATCTGGCGCTGGGAATTTCGGCGGAGGACTGGATTGCATTGCCGCCCTACTTGCGCCTGCTTGGGATGAACCGGCGCGGAAGCGAGTTTTTGCGCATTGCCAAACAAACCGCTCGGCTTCCTTTGGTTGTGGGTGCGGGCGACGTTGCTTCCCTGGACGCCGCAGCCCAGCGGCAATATGCACTCGAATGCAAGGCAACCGATTTGTACGCCCTGGCCTGTCCCCGCCCCATGCCCTGCGGGAGCGACCAGCGTCATCGTCTTGTGACAATGGATTGATTTTTGATTATGTGGTCTTTCAAGAGAATGTCAGACGCAACAAGTCGTTTGATTTCGAGATATCAATTTGGTGTTTTCTCCCGCCATAGGGTTACTTTTTGCTGTACGCCAAACGCTTGTGGGGAGATTTTTGGGGAGATGGGAATATGAAGGTTTTAATTCTGTCCTGTAACACCGGGCAGGGACACAACGCAGCCGGTCGCGCCATTCATGAGAGACTGCTTGAGCGCGGCGTTCAAAGCGAGTTTGCCGACACGTTGCTCTTCGCTAGCGAACGGGTATCGCGCCGTGTCTGTAAAACCTATGTCGATACCACCACCCACGTTCCCCGGGTGTTCGGCTGCGCTTATCACATCGCGGATTTTATCAGCGGTCCCAACCGCAAATCGCCGGTATACTGGGCTAACCGTGCCTATCGCTACCGCCTGCTGGACCATTTAAAGACCAACCGGGTGGACGTGGTAGTCACCCCGCATCTGTTTCCGGCACAGACACTGACCTGTTTGCGCCACGAAGGGCTGCTTATCCAAAAATTCATCGGGGTTGCCACCGATTACACCTGTATCCCCTTTTGGGAGGAAACCCGCATGGATTCTTTTGTCATTCCCCATCCCGATCTCATGGGGGAATTTGTTCGAAAGGGCATCCCGCGGGATATTTTAAAGCCTTTGGGGATTCCGGTAAAAAAGCCGTTTCTCCTGCCCAGAGACCGGCTGGGAGCAAGAAAAAAGCTTGGTTGGGATGCGGACACGCCAACGGCGCTCATTATGTCCGGCAGCATGGGATACGGCAACGTGGAAAAGCTCATTCGGATACTGCGCGCAAAAAGCGACGGAAATCTTCGCATTATAGTCATGGGCGGTAACAACGAAAAATTAAAGAAACGTCTTCGCACCGTCTTTTCCGGCGCGCCAGAGGTTATCATATTGGATTTCACCCGCGAGGTACCTCTGTATATGGACGCCTGCGACCTGCTTTTCACCAAACCGGGCGGGCTGACCAGCACCGAGGCGGCCGTCAAGAACATTCCCCTGGTTCATACCAATCCCATTCCCGGCTGTGAAACAATGAACGCGAAATTTTTCTCTCAGAGGGGAATGTCGATTTACGAAACCAATGTGGGCCGTCAGGTTGACGCCGCTCTTGCTCTAATGAACCAAAACGGCAGGATGCAGGACATGATGCGCGCCCAACGCAGCGGCATTCCGGCCGACGCCTGCGACCGCATCTGCGATTTGATTGTGCAATCGGGAGAGGAAGCATCCTTGCACAAGGGCTAACACGCCGTTAAACCGAGGATTCGACTTCCCGATGATGATAGGACAACAAGCGTTTGTTCACAAAAGGAAGGAGGCTTTACAATGTGGGCGTATTTGTGGTTTGCTTTATTTGGATTTCTCATGGGAAGCATACTGTACAGTTATCTGCTGCCCAAACTGTTGATGGGAATTGACATCACGGCCTTGAGCAAGGATAAAAACCCCGGTGCGTTCAACGCTTTTGAACTGGCTAACAGAAAAATCGGTTCCATCTGCCTTGCAATGGACATTTTAAAGGGATTTATCCCCATCTATTTGGCCGGACGTTCGCTGGATGTAACCCGGATGTGGTTTGCTCTGGTGATCGCTGCCCCGGTCCTCGGTCACGCGTTTTCGCCTTGGGCGCGCTGCAAAGGCGGTAAGGCCATTGCGGTGACTTTCGGCGTACTACTGGGTATGTACCGCTATAGTATGGCGTTCTTGTTTTTAGCTTTGCTGCTGCTCTTTCTCACCTTTGTGCTGCAAGTGCAGCCCCATAGCCTGCGTATGGTTGTCTCTATGATCATTTTCGCTCTACTGTGCATCTTTTTCCCCACCATTCCCTCGGTTTCCGTTGGAGCCTGCATTGCAGCGCTGGTGGTCATTTTCCGTCATATCTACCATCGCGTCAAAGAACCCGTCAATATCCGGCTGCTCCCCTATTCAAAACTGATGGAACTGCTTCGCCGTCAACAGCGATAGGAAAGAAATAATACATCGTGATTATCATTCCTAGCCTATCCGCATTTTTTCTCCTCGTGAGTCGCTCATATAAAAAATTTTCCTGCGAATATCGCTGCAAATTCATCGCATACTACGATTGTCAGTATAAGATTTTAATCGCGTTTGCAGTCTTATACTGTGCGCCGCTTGAAAACAGTTGGTCTGTTCAAGCGGCGCTATTCTTTTTCGGTTCTTGGCAGGAAGATTTGATGATTTTCTACAAGAATCGCGCGGGCAAAAAAAATTTCTCTTGACATTTGCCTACAAAGTGGATATACTAAAACATATATTCCGACGGTACGAATTAAGCTCACATTTTTTGTAAGTCATGGTTCGTTCATGAACGCAGAAAGTGGGAGCCTTTATTTTTGCACGTGGATATAAATATTTTTTGGGAGGTACCAACAGAATGAACGGTACAGTCAAATGGTTTAACGCAGAAAAAGGTTATGGATTTATCTCCAACGACGATGGCGGCGAGGATGTCTTTGTGCATTTCTCCTCCATCATGATTGATGGCTTCAAGACCCTCGCTGAGGGCCAGAAGGTCACCTTTGATACCGAGCCCGATCCTAAGAACAGCAGCAAGCTGCGCGCTGTGAACGTGGTTCCGGTTCAGTAATCTTGCTCGCAAAACGCCCGCCTAGAGAAAATCTCTAGGCGGGCGTTTTCTTTTTCGACGTGAAAACGGGTAATGGAAGGTTATCCTTGCTAGCAGACATGTTAGCCATGGTCACCCGATGACAATTCACTGGAAAAATTTCCGCTCAGCCTGGCCTGCTTCTGGAACTGATACGGCGTGATACCGATTTTCTTTTTAAAGTATTGAATAAAATACGAATAATCATGAAAGCCGGAATCCAGCCCCGCTTCGGTAACGCTGGCGCCGTCGAGCAATAGCTTCTTGGCATGGTATAGACGCAGGCTCTGTACATACTCGTAAACCGAAATCCCCGTATTCTTTTTAAAGACACCCGACAGATAGCTTTTGCTGACATTCAACTGGGCGGCAAGCTGAGAAAGCGACTTAAAGTCAATAAAACCTTCTTCGATGATATTTAGAGCTTTATCTACAATTGAGGGAAAACGGCTCCCTTGAAATGGAGTGTTTGTCAAATGCAGATAAGCATCGTTCACCATTTGCAGCACCTGGATAAAATAGGAATATAGCGTTACCTTAGCCCCAAAACCAGGTGTGTCACACAACTCGCTCATGGTATAAAGCAGCCGAAGAAACGGATTCATCGCCTGTGGGGTTAGAATAATTCGATTGCTCTCATAATCCGGCCGGTCACAAAAACAATTCACGAGATTTTCCCGTATCCCATCCATAAAGCACAAACATTCCGGCTGCAAAAAGATGACAAACCGCTCGTATTCATCGGACGCAGTGACCAAATGCTTATGATGTTCGCTCGGCTTATACACCATAATATCGCCGTGCTGAAGCAAATAACTTCGATTCCCAATCAATGCGTTGGAGGCACCCTTAATGTGCACGTAAAGCTCGCAAGCATCGGCATTGGAAGTAAACACACTGCCGAATTTATAATAGTTCCTGCTATGACGAAAAGAAACCGAGTTGTAATAACGCCCGTCCAACGTGTGATCAATCTGCATTTCACGATTGAGTAACGTAAACATGGAAGCTTCCACCTCCTTAATTAGTTGATCATCGCAATGTTTTTCCATGCGATATTCATATTTCCCACCACATTAATTTGGTATAATGATACCACAAATCCATCAGTATCACAATAAAATTTGGAGGGAATCTTATGAAAAAATGGGGCAATCGAGGTTTATCGCTGCTGTTAAGCCTATTCATGCTCATGGGAATCGTTTATGCAGATCAAATTTATGTTTTGGCAGAAGACGTTACGCCAGGCGCCGAGGTGGAGCTGGCCCGGGGCAAGCCAGCGGTAGCCACCCATTTTCAGGAGGGCAACGGGGTCGCTTCGTATGCGTTCGACGGCGATTTCGCCACCAAGTGGTCGACCTATGGCTACAACAACGTTGTACCGGTCGCGCTTCAAGTCGATCTGGGAATCCAGGCCGATATCAGCCGGTTGGGAATGTCGTGGTATGGCAGCGGCCGGATTTTCAACTATGAGGTATATATTACCGACGAAGCCATTGTTTCTGGCGATACAGCGGCTACCGAGGGCTTGACTCCCGTTGTCACCGCCCAAGGCAAAGGGACAGCCAAACAGGCCGAAGCATGCGATTATGTTACTTTAGAAACGACGGCGTCCGGCCGGTACGTCACGGTAGTCGTCACCGCCTTGGAGGGCACCGCAGTTTTTGTCACTCTAGCCGAACTGGAGGTCTGGGGGATGGAAGCTCTGCCAGCCGGTCTGACGCAGCTAATAGAGAACAACACCGTCACTGCGTCCTTCAGTCAGGACATTTGCCCGGTGGAAAACGCGGTGGATGGCGATATTGCTACCCGTTGGTCGGCCTATGGCAGTCAATTTCCTCAAGCGGTGATGATTGATATGGACGCAGTGGTAAGCATCGGCTATTTGAAGCTGCTAATCTTTCAAAAGGGCCGCATTACCGACTTTGATATCTATCTGACCAACGAACCTTTGGTTGTGGGAGAGGAAATCAGTCTGGGAGACGCTCAGCCCATCGGCAGGATTCGCGGAGAAGGCGTAGGCGACGGTAAAACCGTTCCAGAGGACTGGGAAGGGGCCGTAATCTGCCGCACCGATTTCAACGCGACGGGACGTTATCTGACTTTGATGGGCGTGGCGGCCACCTCAGGCACCGCCGCTGGACTGTGGGAGATTGAAGCCTACGGCGAGGTAAAAGGCCCCATAGGGCGTGAAATCCTCTCGGTCAACGCCTTGTCGCCCATCACAGCCGATGTCAACGAAAGCAACGTGGAACAACGGCTTCCTCAGACCGTTCGGGTCGAATTGGAGGATGAGCGTTCCGCCCTGCTGCCCGTTCAATGGGACTTGGAAAGCGTACGCTTTGACATTACTGGTGATTACACGATACAAGGCGTATTGGATTGTACCGATCGCGAAGACATTCTCAACTCGACTGGCATCACGGCACAAATTACCGTTCATATCGTCGACCGGCAGCAGGAAGCGATTGACGCAGTCGAAGGTTTAATTGCGGCCATCGAAACCGTTACCCCGGAGAATTACAAGGAGAAACTTGAGTCCATCGAGGCAGCCGAGCAGGCCTTAGCCGCCCTTGTGACGGACTATGGAAAAGACGTTGAGTCTGAGGTTTCCAACCGCGATATGCTGCAAACGGCAAGGAATCGCTACGACGAGCTGGTCAAACAAAATGCCGTTGTCTACGGCGATTTGAACGCCGACACCGAGATTGATGCTTCGGACGCGCTGCTTACGCTTCAGCATTCGGTTCAACTCATTACATTGAACGACGCGCAAAAGATCGCCGGCGACGTGGACGGCAATGCTAACATTGATGCTACCGACGCACTACTGATTCTTCAAAAATCCGTGAAGCTGATTTCTCAGTTTCCCGTAGAAACGAAGTAATCTGTTCATTTTAAAATACCCTCCCATGAGCCTGCGTGTAGCACGGATTCGCTCTTACAGAAGCGATTCATTGCAGCAACTATTTTGCGGCTCATCTCCTCCTACTAAATCAGCCGAAGGGACTTTACCCTTCGGCTGATTTATTTTGTCACAAGCAATAGAAAAAGCCCTTGCGAAACCACAACACTGTCTCGCAAAGGCTTTTTTAGAAAAACAAAAGCTTATTTTTTCATCGCTATGGCAGCCTTGGCCTTGGCCACGATGTTTTCTGCCGTGAGGCCATACCGCTTGAGCACTTCCACCGCCGGGCCACTGCGCCCAAATTGATCGTTGACGCCCACGCGCAGCACCGGAACAGGGCAGCATTCGGACAGATATTCGCTCACCGCGCCGCCCAGGCCGCCGATGACCGAATGCTCCTCCGCCGTAACCAGCGCGCCCGTTTCCTGCGCTGCCTTGAGCAAAATCTCCCCGTCGAGCGGCTTAATCGTATGCATATCGATCACGCGGGCAGAAATCCCCTCCGCTGCGAGCTGTTCGGCCGCTTTGAGCGACTCGCCCACCATCAAGCCAGTGCCCACGATGGTGACGTCAGCGCCCTCACGCAGCAACACGCCTTTGCCGATTTCGAAATGATAATCTTCATCAAAAATCTGCTCTACCGCGAGACGGCCAAACCGCAGATAAACCGGCCCTTCGTATGCCGCGGCGGCATGAACGGCCGCCTTGGCTTCCACACAATCGGCTGGATTGAGAATGGTCATCCCGGGAATCGTACGCATCAGGGCGATATCCTCACAGCATTGATGGGTCGCGCCATCCTCACCCACCGAAAGCCCCGCATGGGTCGCGCCAATCTTCACATTGAGATGAGTATAACCCACAGCATTGCGCACCTGCTCATAAGCGCGCCCAGCTGCGAACATGGCGAAGGAACTGCAAAATACCAGTTTGCCAGCAGCGGTCAAACCCGCAGCCACGCCGACCAGATTCTGCTCGGCGATACCGCAATCAAAGAAGCGATCGGGATAAGCCTTTTTAAACATTCCCGTTTTGGTCGCCCCTGCCAAATCAGCGTCCAGTACAATCAGATTATCGTATTTGGCCCCCAGCTCCACAAGAGCCTCGCCATAGGATTCACGGGTGGCCTGTTTTTTCTTATCTGCCATTTGATTCACCATGTCTTTGCCACGCAAAGACCTTCCCTTTCTTTTTGGAATCTAAGCCACTTTTTGCCTGCGTCATCCTGCCGTTGTTATGATTCAGCCGGCAAGCACCGCTCAAACAATCTTTCCATCCACAGTGCGCTCGCGCTGTGCTCGAAAAGCATTTTCCCTGTGAGAAATGTAAGCGGCTGTTTACGCCTGGGCTTCCAGCTGGTTCAGGGCATCGCGAAGCTCCTGCATCGCCTGGGCATACTGCTCGTCGTTGGGAGCAGCGCCGTGCCAGCTTGCCTTATTCTCCATAAAAGATACGCCCTTGCCTTTGGTGGTATGCATCACAATCGCGGTGGGCTGGCCCTTCGTCTGGCGGGCCTGAGCAAAAGCGTCCTCAATCTGGTCGAAATCATGGCGGTCAATGACG
>CABQCM010000056.1 GCA_902462665.1 uncultured Oscillospiraceae bacterium
AGATTCAATCGGCGCTGAATCCCGGTGAGCTTTCGGACTATACCGAGGCTAAGCTGGTGATTACCGCCCACGTGGGAACGGACATTCAGGCCACCTCCGACGCGGAGATGCTGTTGCCCGAAAATCAGCCCTATCCGGCGTTATGCGTCGTGACCAACGAAACGCAGGGTACGCTGGTCAATCTGGCCCCCTACCGTGGGCAGGAGACCGAGGTGGAGATCCCCCTTTCTCTCTCCCAGCTTCAAAATGGAGTCAATACCTTCCGCTTTGATTCCAATGTCACGGCCGGGCCGGGACAGGGCAACGACACCAGCGTGGATATCCCCTTTTATAACACTGCTTCGGGCGCGGATGTGACCGGCAGCGGCTTTTATCAAAGCGGCGCCTTTGCACAGGCGACCACCAACGTGCCGGCAATCTCTCTGATGCTCAAAAAGCAAAACGGCGAATGGGATACCGTCCGGCAGTATCAGGATGGCCGGGTAGGCAGCGTTGTTGTGGGGCTGTTTGCCGACAACGGCCAGACCTATCATATCCAGTCGGCTTTGAATGCCGGCGACCTTTCGACCTACACCGAAGCCAAGCTCGTCGCCCTGGTGCATGTGGGCGGCAATGTAAGGCCTGTGCGTGACCCTCAGGAGCTTTTGCCCGACGTGGCCGCCCCTGTCGAGCTGAAGGTCGCGGTCAACGGCGGGGACGAGGCGGCTTATGACATCACCGGCCTGCTCGGCAGCGTCTCTCTGGCCGACGTCGAGCTGGATTACGCCTCCTTAAAAACCGGCGACAACGTCTTTGCGCTTAGTTCCAACACTGTCAGCCGCGGCCAGGGGCAGTCCAACGCGACGAGCATGGATATCGTCATGGCCACGCCAACCACACCCACCGGCAATGGCACCGGCTTCTGGTCGGACAGCGCTTTCAACCAATTTCAGCCCACCGAAGCCTTCCATGCCGCCCTGTTGCTGCAGCGCGCGGACAACGACCAGTGGGTGGAGGTCAAGCTCCATCAGGGCGACAACGTCAACAACCTGATTGTCGGCATGCTCGGCGACAACGGCGTGACCTATCGTCCCCAAATCACCCTCCCGGTGGACGATATCACGGCGTACAAGGCCGCCCGGCTGCAGGTGATGCTCCACGTTGGCGACAAGGTGGAGCGCACCGCGCCGGTCCAGCCCGGCACATCCTATGACGATGCGACGAGCGAACCTATCACGCTGGGCGACCCCGTCCTGCGGGTGGGGCTAAACACCACCGAGGACTGGGAGTCCTACAATCTGCGTCCCTACGCCGGCACCAACTCCAATCTGGTAATTCCCATCCCGGTCAGCTCCCTGGTGGCGGGCAACAACGAAATTTACTTTCACTCCAACGTCGCCAGCCGCGGCAATCAGGATTCGACCAGCGTTGACCTGCTCATTGAAAAAAGCAAGGAATATAAGGACAGCGCCTATTCGCAGAACGGTCTGGGCAGCTTCGTCGACCTTGGCGCGGAAGGCCGCCGGTTCAAGGTTGGCCTCGCCCTCAAGCGCCGGGATACCGGCGAATGGGTGGAAGCGCGCACCTACGGCGACGCAACCGACGTCAGCCTGGTGGTGGGCAAGTTTGCCGTCAACGGTGCTACTTATATTCCGCGCGTGACCCTTCCGGTGGACGACCCCGCCCTGTATTCCGATGCGGTGGTCTTAGCGCAGGTGCACGTGGGAAGTAATGTGCAGGCGGCCGCCACTGACAGCCATCTCTACGACGGGGTGGGCTGGTACCGCCGGACGCTGACCCTCCCGGCTGCGCAGGCGGGAGAAGAGCAATGGCTGCATTTTGAAGCCATCGACTACAAGGCTGAAATCTTCCTCAACGGCTGCTTCCTCGGTTCTCACGAGGGCGGCTACGCCCCCTTCGACCTGCCCCTGTCCGCTCTTGGTAGCGCGGTGAACGCCGGCGGGAGCAACGAGCTTGTCGTCCGGGTTACCGACCAGAGCACCGACATCGGCCGAGACGTGATCCCCATCAAGGAGACCCCCGCAGGCTTCCTGCAAGACACCATCGGCATCAACTACGCCGGTATCTGGGGAGATGTTTCTCTGCTCACGAGAGGAATGGTCACCGCCGGGCATCTCTATGTGGACACCGACATTGAACGCGGCGTTGCCACGCTTACGGCCACCGTGCGCAATTCCACCCAGACCGAGCGCACCGTACAGGTAACCGGCAGCGTCACGCAAAAGACCGGCGAGGCCAACGGCTCGCAGGAGACGACCCTCACCCTCGCGCCGGGAACCGAGACGGCGGTCAGCCTAAGCGTCGCCTTGAGCGAATGCACCCTCTGGCAGCTCGACAATCCCCATCTTTACACCGCGAGCCTGACCGTGTCGGGGCAGGGCGTTGCCCCGGACATCGTATCAACCGATTTTGGTATGCGCCGCATTGAGCGTCAGGACAACAAAATCGTCTTCAACGGCACTCCAATTTTCCTCACCGGTTGGATTACTTGGATGGTCGATTGGAACACCATTGCCCCCGCGCCAAGCGTCGAGCAGACCGAGCAGCGCATTCGCGAGTTGAAAGAGGCCGGATTCAACGCCATTAAATTCTGCCTGGTGGTGCCTCCCGACTATGTACTGGACATCTGTGACCGCATGGGCATCTATTGCTATATCCAATATCCCATTTGGGAGCCGGCGGAAAGTGAGGATTTCTTCACCCGCTGTATGCTTCAACTCCCCGAGCTGGTGGAAAAGGACCGCAATCATCCCAGTGTCATTCTATCCGACTTTGCCTGCGAGCTTCCCGCCTTCTCGCCCGAAATGGATGCTTTCATGCAATTCATGATCGAAAAGGCCAAGCAGCTTGACCCCAACCGCTTGTTTGCCGACAACAGCTCGACCGGCACGAACAAATACGGCGACTTCCGCACGACACACCCGTATGTGGGGGTCAATGAATTCGATAGCGCCATCGACCGCTGGGTCCAGGTACGGGGCAATTACCCGCTGGTGCTGGGCGAATACGCCGACTCGCGCGCCATGTCCAACCGGGATGAAATTCTGGACGCCTGCGGCGGCACCCCCTGGTGGTGGACGGCGACGTCCGCTCCGCCCGACGCTTACGCAGCATTTGAAGCGCAGGGATATTCGAAAGAGCAAATCGACGCGTTCAAGGACGCTTCCTATCTAACCTCGCTCGAGGCCAAACGGGCGTATATCGAGGATTCCAAAAAGAATTCCTCGGTGGCTGCGTTGTTCCTGACCCAGTTGGTGGACATCAAGCACAACTCCTGCGGCTTTTACGACGAGCTGGGCAACCTCAAATTTGACCCTGACGAGCTTCAGGGCAGCGCGGGCGAGACGGCGTTGTTGATGGACGACACCAAGCATAATTTCACCGCTGGAAAAACCGCCGTCATCACCCCGGCCATTTCCCATTACAACGGCCAGGACATCCAAAACGGCCGGCTGACCTACGCTCTGACCCAGGGGGACAAGACGGTGCTTGCCGGCACGGCGCAGGAAAATATTTCTCTGAAAGTCGGCGATTATTACTGCCTAAACGACCTTTCCTTCCTCATGCCCGACTGTACGGGCGCGCAGCAGTACCGTCTGACCCTGACGCTGGAATGCGACGGCTTTACCGTCTCCAACCACTGGGACGTATGGGGATATTCCGCTCATGCTCTGCGCAACAACGGCAAAGATATCCGTTACTTCGATCCCGATAACCTCTATCATTTTGCCGAAACTTATCCCTGGATGGCCGAATGGAAGGGTGGCCAAACGCCCGACGTGGTGATTACCACGAAAATCACCAAGGCCATTAACACTTATTTGAATGGCGGCGGCCAGGTAATCTATCTGGGCAGCGGCACCGGCCCGGCAAACGGTCAGGTGGAACACAGCGGATTTACCAATTTTACCTCCTCCAGTTTGATTTTCTTCCCCGATGAAACCCATCCGCTGGTGCAGGCTCTCAGCTCCAACGGCTACGGCGGAATTCAATTTCTCGATTTAGCTTCCCCGCACTTTTTGCCCTACCGCGACGAGGGCGGCACCGCTATCTTTGGCCGTCTCGCTCTGCCTGACACCCGAGTGGATTCCTATTTGAGCGAGTACACATTCGAAAACGGCAGGCTGCTCCAATGCACCCTGCGGCTGGATGACCGGGACGCGCACCACGGCGGCGATTATCTGGGACAAAGCATCTTTTATGTCAAGGCGGGCGCGAATCCGCTGGGCACCTATCTCATCGACCAGATGCTACGCTATATGGCAGGGGACGAAAACGAAGCGGGAGTCAGCGACTTTACCATCACCCCGCCGGAAAAATTGATCTATCGTCCGGGCGAGGCGCTGGATTTGACCGGACTGACCGCCAGCATGACCGACACTCTGGGCGGGCGCTATCCGGTCAAGGTGGACAGCGACATGGTGCATGGCTACGATTCCAACACCTTAGGCGAGCAAACGGTCACCGTCACCTACGAGGGCAAGCAGGCTGTCTTTACTGTCACCGTACTGGATCAGGAAATGATTGATCGGCAACAGGCCATCGACGACACCGTCCGCGCCATCGAGGCCATTGGCGAAATCACCAAAGCCAACCTGTTGGAAAAAAGCGAGACGCTTCGCCTTGCTCAATCGACCTTGGAGGCTCTGAAAGCCCGCTATGGCGATAGCGTTTCCGCCGAGGTTTCCAACGCGGCCAATCTGGATACGGCGCAGGACGCGTTTGACGCTCTCTACGCGGAATATACGGCGGCGCTGGAAGCTCTGAAAACGCAAATTAACGGCATTGGCGACATTACAAAGCAAAATTACAAAGAGCGCCTTGTCTCCATTGAAGCGGCTGAAACTGCCCTGCAAACCCTACGCGGCGATTATGGCCAGACGGCTGGCGAGTCCATTGCCGACGCGATGCAGACGCTGTCGGCCGCCCGAGATGAACACGATCGCATTAAAGAACTTATGGAATTCCCCTACGGCGATATTGACGGCAATGGAAGCATCGACGCTTCCGACGCGCTGGAAGCGTTGCAGCACAGCGTCCGCCTTCGCACTCTGACGGGAGATTCGTTCCAACACGCCGATGTGGACGGCAACGGCCAGGTGGACGCCTCCGACGCGCTGTATATCCTACAGCACTCGGTTAAGCTGATTACCGATTTCCCGGTTCAGCGTTAAAGCCAGGCGCGCTTTCACAGTATTAACCGGCATAACCTCATATCAGAAAAGCTCCGTGCGATGTTTGCACGGAGCTTTTCCCTTGCTTGTTCTTTTCTGATTGACCGGGAACACTGGCGTCTGGCAAACGTGAACAAGAGCGATGGCACGTTGCTGGACGACAGCCTGACGGCCCCATTCGCCTCGACAGACTCTCTTTTCACAGCCAGAAAACTCCAAAGGAGTTGACTCCCTTAGCAAAGCCTCAGGTCAATACAGCAATCGCTGCGAGCCGCTCTTTCGGTTACCAACCGGCGTGTGTACCCTTGTCAGGCGATGGCAGCCTCTGGGGGACAGGCTTTTTGTAAAACGGCCTTAGGGCGGCTTCTTTGGGCGTTTTACGACCGGCAAGGGTCTGCTGGCAGGCAACAAAAATCAGGACCTCCGGCTAAGCCGGAGGCTTGAGTAAGCCATGGAAGGGCATTTTACCGGCAAGCATCGAAAGACGCGTTGAAAATCCTTTCGCTTGCAACATTTACCCTACCACCCGTAAACGGGCACCACATCTAATTAAAGCCTGTGCTGATTTGATCGATATTTCATTCGTAACTCGCTTCGCTCGATGCTTGAAGTTAAACTTTTTGAGGGCGTCTCCTTCGGCATAGTCGGAGGTTTCCCTTGACAACAAAACACGGGTGGAATTTCATTGGAAATCCCACCCGTGTTTTACGAATCAAATTATTCCTCGTCGGAGTCGGATTCTTCCTCCGCCGCCTCTTCCTTGCCGCCGCAGATGCAGCCGCAGTCGCAATCGTCCATCTCGTCGAGATCGTCGTAATCGTACAAATCATCACAGTCGCAGTCGCAGCCGCCCTGACCGACATACCGGGTCACGAAATAAGCTACCGCCGCCGCAATCGAGGCGAGCGCAATCACAACCGCGATTGCCCAGAAGGTTTTCTTGCCGTCCATAGCACACACTCCTTTTCGGTATTCCGGCTGACAGGCCGCCGGGAATTGAGATGTTCACTACTCTATGATACCCCTGCCGCAGCCGGGTGTCAAGCCTTATTTTAACCCATGTTGCGCCAAAGCATACCTCAAAATTATAACAAATGGAAATTAACTACCAATTCGGCAAAGACGATAGAAACCACCGACAGCAGCTTAATGAGGATGTTGATGGACGGCCCGGAGGTATCTTTAAAAGGATCGCCCACCGTGTCGCCCACGACGGCGGCCTTGTGACAGGAGCTTCCCTTGCCTCCATGCGCGCCGCTCTCGATGTATTTCTTTGCATTATCCCACGCGCCGCCCGAGTTGGACATAAACACGGCCATGAGGAAGCCGGTCACCGTGGCGCCGGCCAGCAGACCAATAACCCCGTTGAAGCCGAGGATCAGGCCGACCACCACCGGAGTGACAATGGCCACAATGGTGGGCAAAATCATTTCGCGCAGGCTGGAACGGGTGCAAAGATCCACGCAGGTTTTATAATCCGGCTCGGCTTTGCCGTCCATCAGGCCCTTGATTTGTTTGAACTGGCGGCGAACCTCCACCACGATGCTCTGTGCTGCCCGACCGACCGATTCCATGGTCAGCGCCGCAAAGACAAAGGGTAGGCAAGCGCCGATGAACAGACCGATGAGCACGGTGGGATTCATAATTTCCATATTCAAGTCTTCCAGCCGGAAGTTCCCCACACCCTTGATTTTTTCCACATACGAGGCGATCAGGGCCAGCGCGGTCAGGGCGGCTGCGCCGATAGCGAAGCCTTTGCCGGTAGCGGCGGTGGTGTTGCCCAGCGAATCCAGCGCGTCGGTGCGCCGTCTCACTTCATGGTCAAGCCCGGCCATTTCCGCAATGCCGCCGGCGTTGTCTGCCACCGGGCCATAAGCGTCGGTGGCAAGGGTGATGCCGAGGGTGGAAAGCATGCCCACGGCGGCGACCGCCACGCCGTACAGCCCGCCGGTGGCCGAGCTCATGCCCCCGGCACACAGGAAAGCAACCAGCACACAGACAGAAATAATCAGGATGGGCAGAGCGGTCGAAAGCATTCCCAGGCTAAGACCGCCAATGATGATGGTGGCCGAGCCGGTCTCGGAAGTAGAAGCGAGCTTTTTGGTCGGCCGGTAGGTATCCGAGGTAAAGTATTCGGTGCAGAAGCCGATCAGAACGCCAGCCACTAGACCGGCCAGGATGGCAAAATAAACGCCGATGTTCTCTTTCCCAAGCACAAACCAAACCAGCGGGAAGGCGGCCAGAGCAATGAGCACGGCCGACAGATTGGTGCCGCGACGCAGCGCCCCTAAAAGCTTGCGCTGCTCGGTGCTCTCCCCGGTGCGTACAAAGAAGGAGCCAATCACCGAACACAGCACGCCAATGACGGCCAACACCATGGGAACGGTCAGGCCGCGCAGGGGATTGTTGTCCAAAAAGGCCATCACGCCGAGCGCCGAGGCCGACAGAATGCTGCCGACATAGGATTCATACAAATCCGCACCCATACCGGCTACATCGCCCACATTGTCGCCCACATTGTCCGCGATGACGGCGGGATTGCGG
>CABQCM010000057.1 GCA_902462665.1 uncultured Oscillospiraceae bacterium
GCCGGGGCGCTGGCGCAGTTTATTCAGGGGCTGCAAAAGGCCGAGAAGAGCGGGCAGTCTGCTACCGTCATTTTGAATGAAATGGGATTAACCGAGACACGGTTGTCCAACGCCATCTTGGCGCTGACCTCGTCGGGCGACCTTCTGACACAGCATCTTGCTACGGCCAATCAGGCGTGGGAGGAAAACACTGCCCTTACCGAAACGGCAAATAAGAAATACCAGACCACGGAGTCGCAGCTTCAGCTTGCCAAAAACGCAGTGGTAGATATGGGGATTTCACTTGGCGAGGATTTGCTTCCGATTGTCACCAATGCTGCGTCTAAGGTGCAGGATTTGGCTGAGTGGTTTAATTCGCTGGATGATTCCACCAAGCGGATTATCGTGGGGATAGGGGCTTT
This sequence comes from uncultured Oscillospiraceae bacterium, assembly GCA_902462665.1. Lineage (GTDB taxonomy): Bacteria > Bacillota > Clostridia > Oscillospirales > Acutalibacteraceae > CABQCM01. The sequence goes on from CABQCM010000057.1 coordinate 402, forward strand.
TACCGCATTGCTGAGTCCTTCTCTCAAAGTTGCGAGCATGTTTTCCAACGCGATTGTTGATGTAATCAATGCATACCGTGTCCTCCGTCCTGCCACTAACGGAGCCATGACAGCGCAAATCGCGCTGAATACGGCCCAGGCCGCCTCTCCCGCTGGCGCGCTGGTTACCGCTATCGGCGCTTTGATTGCGATAATGACAGCGGCGGGAGGGGCTATGTGGCTCACATCGCAATCCACGGAAACGTTGTCCGATAAAATCAACCAACTCAAGGAAGATTACGAGAGCGCCACACAGTCCATCGAGGATACTAAGACAGCCAGCGAAGCCGAGGTTGACCTTGTTGAGAGTATGATTCCGCGTTACGATGAGCTGAATAAAAAAACCGATAAAACGGTGGAGGAAAAGCAGGAACTCAAGGGTATCGTGGAGAAAATTAACAGTCTGATGCCCGATACAATCAGCGCTCTCGACGAGGAAACGCAAAAGTATCTGACCCAAGCATCGGCCATTCAGGATGTTTGCGAGAAAAAGCGGGAAAAGATTCGTTTGTCTGCATTGGAAGCCCAGGCGCTCGAAGCTCAAAAAGGGATTTTGGAGATTGAGAACGAGACTGGATTCTCAACCAAAGATGAATTGACAAAAGGATGGTTAAAAGCCAAGGTACAAGTTGCGCGTGATCAAGAACAACTCGATTCAATTGGATGGGCTCAGGCTTATTTAATGAATCCGGAGATTGGAAAAGCAATTGATCAAAACAAAGAGCGGGCCGAGGCTTTGGAACAGGCTTTGAATTCTTGGGAGCAGTATCAGAAAATTGTTGACCGATATGCCGAAGATAAAGGCTCAAAAGAACAAATTCATTGGGACTTCACCGGCAAGAGCAAAGGCAACTCCAGCGGCGAAACCGAAGAAGAAAGAGAAGAACGGCTAAAAAAGCAGTACGAAAAGGAATCTCGGCTCAACGAATATTGGCACAACACCGAGCAAATCAACACAGAGGGCTACCTTCGCAACCTTAAGACGATACGGGATGCTTACTTGAAAGAAGAAACCGACGAGTGGATGTCCGCAAGCGAGAAGATTCACTCGGTAGAAAAGAAATTGTACGAGGATGCCAAAAAGGCCGCTGAGGAAGCCGCCAAAGCCGAAAAGGAACGCCGGGAAAAGGAGTACGACGAAAAAAGAAAGCGCCTGGATTACGAGCATTCGGTTGGTCTGGTCGATGAGCAGAAATACCTCCAAGCCCTGATTGAGCTGCAAGCGGAATATTTGGAACAGTATACCGACGAATGGTATTCGGTAGCCAAAGAAATCCACAATTTGCAGCAGTCTATCCTCAAGGCGCAAGCCGAAGCGCTGGACGAGGCGGCAAAAGACTATAAAGATTTTGCCGACGATATGATCGATAAGGCCGAGGAAGAAGCCGACGCCAAAGTGAAAGCCATCGACGACGAAATCGCCGCGCGCAAAAAGCTTAAGGAGCAGCAACAGTCCGAAACTGAGCTGGCCGAGGCTCGTCTGCGGCTTGAGCGGGAGACCGACGAATATAACCGCCAGCAAATCCAAAAGCAAATCGAGCAGATGGAACAGACCGCGCAGGAACAGAAAATTGAGGATGCTGCTGAGGCGGAGAAGAAAGCCCTTGAGGCGAAAATTGAAGAAATGCGCGCCATGGTCGCCGGTGAGGTGGAATATTTCAACGCTAAAATCGAAGAGCAGAAAGTGGCGATGGGCATCGCGTCGGCAACCAAAGAGCCGGTTACATATCAGGTGTACAACGAGCAGTATTTTAACGGACAGAGCTTGACCCCGGCGCAGGTGGAATCCTTGATGCAGGACGTCATGCGTAAAATGTTGGGAGGGATAGCGTGATTGAACGGATACGATGGAGCAGCGGGGGAGAAAGCATTGAGTTTGAAATTGGCTCGCAAGCTCTATGGATTTTTGATCCGGCGGATTTTTCTCACACTGTGAGCGGGCGGTTTTCTGATATGCAGCCGGCCGGGATGGACGGAAAGGTGACAACGTCCGCCAACTTGGACGGAGCGTACACCCGTTTCGATGTGTTCATCAATGCTCCGGCGATTTCCAACGCCGCCAATAGCGTATACGACGTGATGGAAAAACAAAGCCGTAGGCTATATCGGCTGTTTTGCCCCAGCCGTGCAGGAAGGTTAACCGTGGAGCAAAACGGACGGCAATACGCTATGGAGGGATATCCCGCGTCTGTACCGACCGCAGGGAAGCGGATATCCGGCACGGCGGTATTTACCATTGAACTCAATCACGACGCCCCAGCTTTTTCTGTCCTGCCGGAACATAAAAGAGATATCTTTTCCAAATGCTCCTCTGCCTATCTGGTGAATTGCTTGCCGATGCGCCTTGGAACCATCAGCAGTTCGGGCTATATCATCAACGATACCGATATTGCTTCTCCAGTGTCGCTGGTGTTTTCTGGACAGATGAAGAACCCGATGGTAACCAATCTGGCCACGAAGGAGTATATGGCGTTTGACATCGAGATGAATTCGGGAGACGAACTGACGGTGACAACGAGAGCAGGACAAAAGAAAGTGACCTTGAACGGAATCGATGCCAGCGGCAGATTTGCTGCGGGAAGCTCTTATTTGCTTCTGGCTCCAGGTGCAGCGCAGCTCTCTTTTTCGGCACAGCGCAGCGGGCTAGACGCAAAGGTGCTTTTGTCTTATAGCAGCATGGTTTTGGGGGTGTAGCAATGCCGATACAGATATACACGCAATCCATAGAGTACATTGGGCAGATCGATTCGGTTCCATCCCGGGAGATGACGAGATGCTGGAACGACGCTGGGCATTTCTTATTTCAGACAGATGCCAATCAAATCCCGGGGCAGGGCATACAGCCCGACTTCCTTGTGATGTTTGACAACGATCCGCACCGCGCGGGAATCGTTCGAACAGTACAGCAAAACGAAACGGATGCGCTCACAATTACCGTGTCGGGAGAAACGCTCAACGGATTATTTTCGCAGCGGCTCAATTTGCAGCCGCAGGATCCGGGATTGGCAGCTTTGAACTTCGGATACGACCTTGCTCCCTCGTACGAAACAAAAGGCCAGAGTTTACAGGACATGCCCTGCGAGGAAATCCTAAAGATTTACGTTGACCGGCATTGTGTTCGACCAACCGATTCAGCGAGAAAAATAGCCGGTCTTTGCATTAGGGAAAATGAGAACAGAGGAATTCCAACTAAATGGATGGCTCGAAACGGTACGGTGCTTCTCGACACCCTGAAAAGCATTTCCGAATATTCCGAGCTTGGTTTTGAGACGGTTTTGAATCCAAAGGAGAAAACCATGGTATTTGATGTGATAGAGGGGAAAACGCCGCCGGTATACTTTTCTACGGATTTCCTCGACGTTATGTACATGGAACATCAGAGGTCGACACAAGGAGCCAAGAACGTTGGATACGCTGCGGGCATGACATACGATGATTTTTCGCGGCTTCAACTTACCGTTACTGCCCAGGAGACAGCACCGGAGGGAATTGCCCGCCGAGAGGCCTTTTTGGATTGCGGTAATCTTACGGTGGCAGACACAACAGAAAACATATCGTTGTCCTCAGAGGGCGAGCATCGCATTGCCGATTATATTGTGGAGGATACCATTGGGATTAAAATTGCGCCGAACTATCAGTTCGTTTATCGCAGGGACTATGATATAGGCGATATCGTAAAAGTGTATAGTAAGCGCATGGGGGTATCGGTCTGCCGGCGTATTACTGCCGCGACAGAGCGCCTGTCATCTGGCGGCCTGGAGCTTGAGCTGACGTTCGGGAAAGCGCCGCCGAATTTTGCGCAGTCAGTAAAACGTTTGATAAAGAATCATTAATAAAGGAGGCAAACACCATTATGAATGGGAAGGTTTTTTTGACAGTTTGGACGGACAAATGGATCGGCCGGTGGACGCGGAACTGATGGCGGCGGCAGTGCGGTGCTGTCGCGCCGACGGAGTTACAGAAGAAAACGATTTCATTCCGAGCTTCGAGATTGGGAGCAATTCTGCTGTTGTGCGTCTCACCCAAGGAAGCGCGTGTGTGGGGGGCAGATTTATCGAAACGTCTGCGCCGATTGACATTGTGGCCCCCGCGGTCACCGGGGATTATGATGTGGTGCTAGTTTGCGACGATTCGAGTGCGGTGAGGGCGTTTCGGGCAGAATGCCGGATTCGGGGCAGCTATCAAAGCGGCAACGGTATTTATTATTTAACGCTGGGGCGGTTTTCGTGCATCGGCAATGGCAGCATTTTTACCACCATGGAGGATGTGCGTGTGCGTTCTCCGCGGCCGCTGAAAGGTTATTGGACGCCTGTTTTCTCGACGGCTCTGAATCCCGCCGATATCACAAATTCGTTTGGTTACTACATCAAGAGCGGCAATGTTGTTACAGCTTATTTTCGGGCGCACGCCTCCTTTGGGGCTTCGGCGCCGGTGAAGATTTCCGGGCTTCCTTTTCCTGCGGTATCGCCCGGCGGAAAGACTGTGAATTCCGCAAACCTAGGATGCTGGTCTACGGTTGAGGTGGACGGGACGATGGCCCAAGACCCCGGGAACGTGCTTGGGCATACTCTGCGAATTAATATGACCGCGTCGCCGCAAACGATTGACTTGTACACTAAAAAATATGTTGAGACGACGGGATATCAGTTTGTGACTATGCCGACGTGGTCAATGGCAGACAGCTATTTAAATGTATGGGGTTCCATCTCATATGTTACAAACCAATAGAGAGGGGAGAAGTTATGAAAACGATTCGAGCTGAAATCAGGGACAATGCGTTGGTGTTCGACGACAACAATGCAGGAAATGCGTTTGATCATCTTGCTACACAAATTAAAATTAACGTCTCGGAACTGCATACGGATATCAATACATACCGTTTACTGTTTCAAACGCAGCCTCAAAAATTCAGCGGGAAAGCATATTCGTCCGGCATACTTTCAGTGGCACAGGGGTACATAGACTTTCCTCTCCCGTCATCCTTGATGAAGGAGGGCGTATTACTCATTCAACTTCGCGTGCTTCAAACCGTGGATGGGGAGGAACATGTTGCGCACACAGCAACCGGGCAATTGACGGTAGGGGCTTCCATACCGGGCGGCGATTCCATTGACGAACAATACACCGGCCTATTGGATGCGCAAATCGACGCAATCCAAGGATGGATTGATAATCCCGATCCAATCAGCGGATACAGCGCGCAATGGTCTGTATCTAGTATGGCTCTCCCGGTGGACAAGCAGAGCAACCTGACGGCTGCTGTTAGTCAAATGGTTTCAGTCATCTTGAAAAAGGGGAACAAACTCGTAACCAATACCGATGGAGAATACTCGGCGGAATCGCACCAGGGATATCAAACAGCCACCATCAAACCGTCGGTGCCGGCAAAGGGCTGTTCTATGCAATGGCAGATATCCTACAGTGCCGGTTCAAAGATTTATCCATTGTCCCCAGTGAACTTCACGATCAAAGATAATGCGACTGGATATGAAGCAAAACATAGCGTAATGGTTTCGACAGCCAACCAAGGCCCGCAGGGTGAAAGCGGAGTATACGTGGGAACGAGCGAGCCAGAGGACGAAGCGGTGACGGTGTGGGTGAACCCGTCAGGGACGGATATGGCTCCCCCCGTCAAGGCTCTCGCCCATGTGACCGACCAGCTTGTCGTGCCGCTGCTCATTACCCAGTATGGCGTTCAGGACGCGCTGAAGACGTTCGTGGAGGCCAACACGGATTACGATGACCTCACCAGTGTCTGCAACCGCTTTTTCGAGGCGGCGGCCAAAACAGTGAGCGGCACCTACACATCCCGGTTTCACAAATTCGCCAGCAACAGCTCCTCTGTGGGAACCAAGCTGGACGCCAACGCCGGGCTGACCTGCACCCCTTCCACCCGGGCGGCGGCAGGAACCGACGATTACGCCGCTCTCCCGCTGTTCGCCTGCTTCAACGTAAATTACACCATCGACGCTGTCACCCTTGAGCCGGTCATCCTTGCCATTCAGGGGATTACCGACAGCTTTGCTGCGACCCCCGCCAATTCTCTGGTTGGCGTGATGCAGATGACCGGCTGGGTGCGCCGCACCTCGGACGATACCACCAAAACCGTGGAATACCGCTCCGCCGAAGCGCCAGGATTCCGGCCTCTGCCGGAGGCGGTACGCGCATCGGACAACACCGTGCGCGGCTTTGTCGTCCACGCCAAGTATGCGGCTGGATACAACGCATCCGGCTTGCTTTCGAGCGTTTCGGGCGTACAGCCCGCCACCGAACGCCCCGGCTCCGCAGGCTCCACTTCCATCAGCCACAACGGACAGATCGCCAAGTGGCGCGAATGGGGCAACCAGTATTGCGGCTCCAGCCTTTGCGATATCGCCTTCCTTCAGCTCATGCTGGAGATCAAATACGCTGTGCTCGGCTCGTCGCAGGTCATGGCGGGCTGCCGCAATTATACTGTTTCACACAAAGCTGCGGCGGCGGAATCGGGCGTGAAGCGCATTTTGCTGACCGCAGACCATGCTGGTGATTTTGTGGTTGGCAGCAGCGTATCGCTCGGCAGCACAAGCAGCCGGTCTGAAGCCGGGAATTACGATGTTTGCGATATTGTAAGAATCGCAAGCATAGAAGACGCCACGGTGGACGGCCAAACCTATAAGGCGGTCAACCTCGAAACCGAAACGCCCTTTGACGTCACCACAGATACCTATATTGCAACGCATCCATGGCGTACCGGCAGCACGGACGATGTTCCCGGCAACGACGGCAGCCCGACGAGCAATACCTCTGGCAAGGAGCCTTGTAAAATCCAGGGCATTGAAGTCATGCTCGGGGCGTATGAGATTCCCGCCGATACGACGCTGTATGTGGATACGGAAAAATACACTGTCTACCTCAACCGCAAAGCCTCGGAGATCGCCGTGGGCAACAGCGGAACCAATCCCATCACGGCGGGCACGATTCCGAAAGAAACAGATGCAACGCAGAAATACATCGCGGAACTCAACTGGGATGCAAATGATCCGGAGACGTATATGCTGCCCCAGGTGTTTGGCGGCCACGCCGCGACCGGCTACCGTGCATACGTGCAGTATGACGGTGCGTCGGCTACCGGCTGGCGCGAGTGGCAGGCGTTTGGCGGCATGAGTTCGGTTGGCAGCGGCTTTTCGGGCGCCCGCCTGGCCGGCGGCATCGGCGTTGCCTACTGGAGCTTTGCAGCCCGCGCATGCGGTTCCGGCGGCAACCGGGGTAAATACACTCCGGCGAATTCGTAA
>CABQCM010000058.1 GCA_902462665.1 uncultured Oscillospiraceae bacterium
GGTTGGAGGGATTGGATCATTGCGACTGTCATGAACTGCGCGACGGTGAGCTTTTTTGGAACCAAATCATGATGGAACATGCTCTGTTTATTCGCGGCCTGCTTGATCCAAGCGAGGATACGCTGATTGACACAGCGGATGATTTTGCTGGAGATTACAAACGCTTGCTCGAGGCCTCTGCCGCGGCCAATGACAGGGCTATGCGCAGCGGAAATTCGCTTGCGCTGACCAAAAAGTTCCGTGATTTCAAGCGTGCGGGTGTTGAGGGGATCGAAGCATGTCAAATCCGTTCCATCATTCTTCCGCTGCTTGCCGATCATGTCCTGCGTGAAGCAAACCATTATATCCGCCTGCTGGAAAGTTGCGGAACACCTGTTAAAATCTGAATTCATGTGGTTGGGACATCCATGGAGTTGTCTTTGGGAAGCCATTATTTATATATAACCCATTTGTGATAGTTCAAATTACTTCTCAAATTATCCCAAGCGATCTTTTTTTGTGTCACCTTTACACGTCGGAACGAGTTACGCTCGTTCCGATTTTTTTATAAAAAATCAGTCATCCGCTTTACTGCTCCTCCTCTTCGCAAAAAGTCACGCTTGCTGCGACTGCTCGCTTGCAAACGCGCTTACGACGCCTTCGCAGTGCTACCAATTTTTTTCAAATTGCGAGGGGGTCGAATCCACCCGCCAAATTCGTAAATATATCTTTTTCATGTACCTCTTACATACGTCAAAAGAAGTCGATTGTTATAAAAGCGATCGACTTCTTTTGTATTTTGTAGTAGAATATAAGTAAACTTGCTTATATTAGCTGGGAGGTGCAAAATGGAAAAGGATATTATAAAGCAAAATAAGGAAAGTTGGGATGCGATTGCCGATTCTTTCTTTGGAGTGACAGCTCTTCCTGTTTATGGTTGTTTTATACCTACAGAGGATGAGCTTGGCTTATTTCCTGTACTCACAAATAAGAAAGTGTTGGATATCGGCTGTGGCAGCGGACATTCTCTAAAATGGTGTGGCGATAAAGGTGCCAAAGAATTATGGGGGCTTGACTTGTCTACCAAGCAAATTGAAAATGCAACGAAATTCTTATCCGATCATCATTATAAACCACAGCTTTTTAATGCCCCTATGGAACAAAATCCTGGTATTCCAGAAAATTATTTTGATATCGTCTACTCAATATATGCCATAGGTTGGACAGTAGATATACAAACCACTTTTCACCTTGTTTCATCCTATTTGAAGCAAGATGGTATTTTTATATTTAGTTGGGATCATCCATTGATGCATTGTATTGAAGCCTCTAATAATACATTGATTTTTTCAGGCAGTTACTTTAAAGAAAAGCCATTTACATTTAAAAAGAATGTAAATATCCCTGCGAATCGCACCAATCCGGATCTCAACAAAGAAAGTGGATTCCCTCTGACCCTTTATAACAGACGATTATCGGATTATATAAACGCACTTGCAAAAGCCGGCTTTGCGGTGGAAAGGGTTGTTGAGGAAACCGACAGAGAAACACTCGATGGCGATTATGCGTTTAGCTCACGATATTACTCACCTTATAAAGCCAAACAATTTCCTCAATCAATTGTTTTTAAAGCGAGAAAATTATAAAGGCAACGAACATAATGTTCAATGCGAGGGTTCAACCCCATCCGCCCAAAACGCAAAAATATCTTTTTCGTAGTCTCTGAAAGAAAAAACACGAAAACACCTTGTTATTCGGTGTTTCGCAGTTTTTTGATTCACTTTCTTTTGAATCACTGAATGCGCCCTTATTTCCTTTTAAAAGACGGGAGAAAAATATACTTCATCAAACGAAACGCCCTGGGAGTTTTATTTTCTCTCCAGGGCGTTGTTTTTGTTTTTCATTATCTGCTTGCCATAGACGGCAGCCACGGCAACGAGAATACCGGCCAGCTCTCAAGCATTTTACTTCACCTATTCCCCGGCATACTGCTCGCACAGACGCACCAGGCTGCTCGAGCCAAGACGGTCGGCGCCCAGGCTCAGCAAATCTTCCGCGTCCTGCAAAGTACGAATTCCGCCGGCCGCCTTAATTTTCAAAGACGGCGCGCAATACTTGCGAAACAGGGCGATGTCCTCCCGAGTTGCCGCCGGTCGAAAATCCAGTGGAGGTCTTGATAAAATCCGCTCCCGAATCGGACACCACATGGCAAAGCTCGATCTTTTCCTCTCGGGTCAAAAGACAGGTCTCCACAATGACCTTGAGCAATCCTCCCTCACACGAACGCTTGATTTGACGAATTTCTTCGCCCACATCCGAAAATCTGGCGTCCTTGACCATCCCGAGGTGAATGACCATATCCACCTCCAACGCCCCGTTTTGTATTGCCTCGGCTGCTTCAAAGCACTTGGCCGCCGTGGTAGAATAGCCGTTGGGGAAACCGATGACCGTGCATACTGCCAGACAACCGCGAACATAATCGGCGGCTGTGCGCACATAGCTCGACGGAATACAAACCGAAGCTACCTTGTGGCGCATTCCCTCGTCGCAAAGGGCGATGATCTGCTCTTTTGTAGCAGTCTGTGCGAGCAGAGTGTGGTCGGTCGCATTCAAAATTCGTTCGATATCCATAACCGATCTTTCCTTTCACCGATGTTGAACAGATGCATTACAGCAGTACGCGGATTTTTGACTTGAGAGTTTCTTTGCTGTTTTACAGACGATTTTGCCTCTCCGCCAATGGCTTAACGCCTTATCGCGCTTCGACGTTTCCCTGTAAAAAGGACGGAAGACGCTCCCGCAGAAGCCGCAGCGCTTTTCCTCGATGGCTTACGCCGTCCTTTTGAGCGTCGTCCATCTGAGAAAAGGTCTTTTCCCCCACCAGAAAGACTGGGTCATAACCAAATCCGTTTACTCCCTGCGGAGCAAAGGCAATGCTGCCCTCGCATTCTCCCCGTAAGGTCAGGCTGCGCCCATCGGGCAGCACGCAGCAAACAGCACTCACAAAGCGGGCGGTGCGCTGCGGCGCTGCAACTCCCTCCAAATTGTGCAGCAGATGCTCGGTGCGCTGGCCATCGTTCCAGCCCGGCTCTCCATACCGCGCCGAATAGACCCCCGGCGCGCCCTCGAGCGCGTCCACACACAGCCCCGAGTCGTCGGCAATGGCGGCGAGGCCGGTTGCCTCGCAGGCCGAACGTGCCTTAAGCAAAGCATTGTCTTCAAAAGTCTCTCCCGTTTCCTCCACCTCGGGCAGAGGAGAATCCAAATCGGCTTCGCACAGCACCTCAAAGCCCATGGGAGACAAAATCCGTTCCAGCTCCAGCTTCTTTTTTTGATTTTTGGTCGCGATGATAAATTTCAATGCAATCCCATCCCTTATTCGTTTCGATTCTAAGCATAGAGGTCTATCCCCGCTTTAACGCCGCAAAACATCGGTTTGGAGCCATTCATCAATGCTCTTTTTCTTTATCCAGGGATACGTACGCCCCAAAAAATCGGTAACGACACTATTCTTCCTTACCAAACAGAGCACGGGCAAAGTCCTCGGCCACAAAGGGTTGAAGGTCGTCAATGCCCTCGCCCACCCCGATGAGCTTGACCGGAATGTGCAGCTCATCGTGAATGGCCAGCACCACGCCGCCTCGTGCGGTGCCGTCGAGCTTGGTGAGCACGATGCCGGTAATACCGGCCGCCGCCTTAAATTCCCGCGCCTGATTGACCGCGTTCTGCCCGGTGGTGCCGTCGAGCACCAACAGAGTCTCACAGTCGGCCCCAGGCAGCTCCCGCGCCACAATGCGGGCGATTTTATTCAGCTCGTCCATCAGATTTTTCTTGTTGTGCAGCCGGCCCGCCGTATCGCAGATAATCACGTCACTGCCCCGCGCTTTTGCCGCCGAAATGGTGTCGAATACCACGGCGGCCGGGTCGCTGCCCTCGCTTTGATGAATCATCTCCACACCGGCCCGCTCGGCCCAAACCCCAAGCTGCTCGATAGCGGCGGCGCGGAAGGTATCGGCCGCGCCAAGAATAACCTTTTTGCCGCTGTTTTTCAAATTGAGAGCAAGCTTGCCGATGGTGGTCGTCTTGCCCGCCCCGTTGACCCCGATGACCAGAATCACCGACGGCTTCGTGGACAGATTGAGGGCTTCCCCGCCGCGCAGCATGGCGGCAACCTCCTCATACAGCATCTCGCGCACCTGCGCCGGATCGGTCACATGCTCCTTTTTCACCCGCTGGCGAAGCTGATCGCACAGCCGGGTGGCGGTGGGCATGCCCACGTCGGCCATGACGAGGATTTCTTCCAGTTCCTCAAACAGCTCCTCGTCAATCTTCGTGAAAGCGCCCAACATTCCGTCGATGGCCCCGGAGAGCGATTCTCTTGTTTTTTTGAGCCCATTGGCAATCTTGCTAAAAAAGCCCATGGTATTCATCCTTTCCTGATATGGATTAAAAAAGCTGGTCGGCAGAGCAGCCGTAGTGCGCGCAAGCTTCATCAAGCCGTGGTCGTCTGCTCTGTTTATGCAATTCCAAGCTTTTTCTCAATCTCATTAACGTTCATCTCCAGCACCTTGGATACACCCTTTTCCTGCATGGTAACGCCGTAGAGCACGTCGGCCTCCTCCATCGTGCCGCGGCGGTGGGTGACGGCGATAAACTGGGTAGAGCCGCACATGCGCCGCAGGTATCCGGCAAAGCGGTCCACGTTTACATCGTCCAAAGCCGACTCTACCTCGTCGAGCATACAGAAGGGAGGCGGACTGACCTTCATGATCGCAAAATAGATGGCGATGGCCACCAGCGACTTTTCGCCGCCCGAGAGCTGCTCGATGTTGGATACCTTTTTGCCCGGCGGCTGCACCCGGATGTCGATGCCGCTGGTGAGCGGGTCGCTCGCATCGGTAAGGCTCAGCTCGGCTGTGCCCCCGCCAAACAAATCCACAAAGGTGTTGGAGAAATGTCCTCGAATCTCCTCAAAGCTCTGGACAAACAGCTCCTCCATGCGCCCGGTCAGTTCCCGGATGAGACGGGTCAGTTCCTCCCGCGCCTTTTGCACGTCGTCGATCTGCTCTTTGTAAAACCGATACCGCTCGGCCACCTCTTTGTATTCCTCGATGGCAGCAACATTGACGCTGCCCAGGGAACGAATGGCGCTTTTCAGCTCGCCCAAACGGCGAGACGCCGCTGATCGTTCCCCAATGTCAATGTTCATGGCCTCGGCCTCGCTGCGGGTGAGAGAGTATTCGTCATAAAGCTTCGCGACCAGTTCCTCGTTTTGGCGGGAAAGAGCGTCGCGCCGCTCCTCCAAACGGGCAATTTCGCTGCTGAGCCGCTCGCGCTTCTCCATATTCTCCCGTTCGCGGGAGCGAAGCTGTACCGTCTGCTGTTCCATCTCCTGCCGTCGGCGCTGACACTCCCCGATCTGCTCTTCGCAAGACGTTGCCTGCTCGCGCAGCTCCTTCGCATGAGCGGTTAATTCGGCGATGCGTTCTTCCTGTTGGACAATGCGTTGGTCGACCTCGGCCATTTCCTGCTCGATGCGGCCGATGCTGCCGGTCGAATCAGCCCGGCGACGAGTCATATCGTCGAGCGAGGCGCGGATGGATTCCATATCCTTCTCCTGCGCCATCTGCTCCATACGCAGGGCGGAGCAGCGATCCCCCAATTCTTCCCGCCGCTGGGACAATGCGTCCCGGCCGCCGGTGAGCGCGTCCAGCTTTGCCTGCCACACAGCGCTTTCCTCGCGCATGCCTTCCTGCGCCTCGTGTGCCTGGCGTATGGTTTGATCGAGTTCCTCGCGGCGGCGAGTTGCCCCGGCTTCCTCCTGCCGAAGCTCCTCGAGCGTCTGCCTCGCAGCGGCAAGCTGACTTTGCACACGGCGCAGCTCAGCTTCGCAGCGGATGGCATCCTCCTGCACGGTGGTCATTTCGGAGTGCAAGGCCAAAAGCTCCGCCTCTTCTTTTGCCTGCTCGGCGGCGGCGACACGATAGCCTTCCCGCGCCTGCTCGGCCCGTTCAAACAGCTTTTTCGCTTCGGCACGGATGGCTTCAATCTCTCCCGCGCGGGCAAGAAGCCCGGCGTTTTTGGACAGCGAGCCGCCGGTAAGCGAACCGCCCGCGTTGACTACCTGCCCGTCGAGCGTCACCACACGAAAACGGTAGCCATACCGCCGGGCAATAGCCACGGCCGCGTCCAAGTCCTCCGCCACTGCCACCCGGCCGAGCAGGGAATTGACAATTTCCCGGTATTGTGGGTCAAAGGAAATCAACTCAGCCGCCACGCCCACAAACCCGGCGCAGCCGTCCAGCCCCTTTTCTTCTAAAACCCGCCCTTTGATGGAGGACATCGGCAGAAACGTCCCCCGGCCCGAGCGCTGTTCTTTGAGCCTGGCGATGGCCCGTTTGGCGTCCGCTTCGGTTTCGACGACAATATTTTGCATGGCCGCTCCCAGCGCGATTTCGACGGCGGTGGCGTATTTTCCATCCACCGAAATCAAGCGGGAAACCGGCCCGCGCACTCCCGAAAGCTGGCCGCGCTCGGCCGCTTTCATCACTTCCTTGACGGCGTAGGCAAAGCCCTCCAGGTTTTTCTCCAGCTCCTCGAGCATCTGGGCCCGCTTCTGCCGGGTTTGTGCATCGAGAGAAAGGGAATCGGCCTGCTTTTTCAGTTCCTCCGCCCGCTCTCGGCGAGAATTCAGCCGCATTTGCCGCCCCGTTTCGGCGTTGCGGCATTCCTCCATGCGCTCCTTGCAACGGGTAAGGTCTTTTTCCAGCGCATGGGCTTCCTCCTCCATGCGCGCCTCCTCGGCAGTCTGAATCTCCTTGGTCTGGGATACAACTTGAGAACGGCGGTCAATTTCCTCCAGGGAGGAACGCGCCGCCGCCTGACGCATCTGCCATTCGGAACGCTTCTGCGCCAGACTGCTCAAGGTACGATTGATTTCCTCTGCCTGGCCGGAGGACCGCATACTCTCTTGAAGCAGCTCCTCAAGCTCGGCCGAGGCGGCGGCCAGCGCCTCTTTTTTCTGCAAAAGGGCTTGTTCTCGCCGGCGAATTTCCTCCTCGCTCGCCTGGATCTGAGCCAACAGCTCGGCGTCGCTACCGCCGAGACGCTCCATCTCCCCGCGCAGCCGATCAATGGTTTCGTTGTGGTGCTCGATGGTATTGCGCCCGACCGCGACCTCGCCGTCGGTGCGGGTTGCTTCCTCCTCCCACGCGGAGGCGGCGCGGCGCAGATTGTCAATCTGCACGGCGATATTCTGCATCTGCTGGGATAGCTGCTCGTTTTCCTCCGACGAGCCTTCCATGGCCCGGCCGGCCTCGTCGTATTGGCTGCGGGCCAGGTCGATTTTATGCTGCTGCTCGCGCAGCACATCTTTGGCGCGCTCAAGGGAATCCAGCCACAGCCCGATTTCCAGCGTGCGCTTTTCTTCCGATAAGGTCAGAAAACGCTCGGCCTTGTCACTTTGCGTTTTCAGCGGGCCGACGCGGGCCTCCAGCTCCGACTGGATGTCGAGCAGACGAACCATGTTTTCTTCCGCCCCGGCCAGCTTGCGCTCGGCCTCCTGCCGGCGGTAGCGATAACGGGAAATTCCCGCCGCTTCCTCAAACAT
>CABQCM010000059.1 GCA_902462665.1 uncultured Oscillospiraceae bacterium
GGCACAGATACGGGCAATCAGGTCGTTGGGAAGCCCCTCTTCCTTCACCTGCCGGGCGGCGGCCTGTGCATGCACCCGAATCTTCTCGTGCAGCTCCTGCCGGTCTCCCCCCTTTTTGACCGCGCTCATCATAATATTCTCACTGGCCATGAAGGGAAGCTCGGCCATCACCCGCTGCCGGATGACCTTGGGATACACCACCAGGCCGTCGCAGACGTTGATGAGGATATTCAGAATCGAGTCGGCCGCCAAAAAGCCCTCGGCCACCGCGATGCGCTTATTGGCCGAATCGTCCAGCGTGCGCTCAAACCACTGGGTCGAAGACGTCAGCGCGGGATTGAGCACATCCACGATCAAATAGCGCGCCAAGGAGCAGATACGCTCGCTGCGCATGGGGTTACGTTTATAAGGCATGGCTGAGGAACCGATTTGATGCTGCTCAAAAGGCTCTTCCATCTCTTTAAAGCTTTGCAGGATGCGCAGATCGTTGGCAAACTTGGATGCCGACTGCGCCAGACCGCTGAGTACATCCAACACCATGGTATCGGTTTTGCGTGAATAGGTCTGACCGGAAACCGGCACTACGCCTTCAAACCCCATTTCGCGGGCAATGCGTTCTTCGACCCGATCGATCTTCGCCTCGTCGCCCTCAAACAGCTCCAAAAAGCTGGCCTGCGTGCCGGTAGTGCCCTTGGACCCCAGCAACCGCAGCGTGGAAATCCGATGCTCAATCTCGCCGTAATCCATGACAAACTCATTGAGCCACAGGCAAGCCCGCTTACCGACGGTGGTCAACTGCGCCGGCTGCAGATGGGTGTACCCCAGACAGGGAAGCTCCCGGTATTTCATGGCGAAATCACCGAGCAGCTGCAGCACCTTCATCAGCTTGCCACGCACCAGGCCGAGCGCCTCGCGCATGATAATGACGTCGGTGTTGTCCCCCACATAGCAGGAGGTCGCGCCCAAATGGATAATGGCCCGCGCTTTGGGGCACTGCTCACCGTAAGCGTAAACATGAGACATCACGTCGTGACGAACCTCGCGCTCGCGCGCCTCGGCTACATCGTAGTTGATATCCTCCGCATGCGCTTCCAGCTCGGCAATCTGCTCATCGGTAATTTGCAGCCCCTCGGCCTGCTCGGCCCGGGCCAACGCAATCCAAAGCTTACGCCAGGTACGGAATTTAAAATCTGCTGAAAAAAGATACTGCATCTCTTTCGAGGCATAACGGGTGGAAAAGGGGCTGACATATCCGTCGTATTTACTCAAAATGATTCCTCTCTCCTGTCTAGTATGTTCCGAAAAAAGTGAAAAACAAGGGTGCGCTTACACATTATTGAGCCTGTTGCAGCAGCTTCTCCACGGTGGCAAGCCGAGCGGCGATACAAAACAGCTCGGTCGCGATGCGAAGCTCCTCCACCGGCGGGCGCGTTGGCGCAACCCGGATATTACGGTCACGGGGATCTTTGCCATAAGGATACGTCGCCCCGGCCGGGGTGAGGTTCACCCCCGCCTCACGGCACAAGGTCACCACCCGGGAGGCGCAGCCGTCCATCGTGTCGACGCTGATGAAATAACCGCCCATGGGTTTATTCCACGAAACCACGCCGGCCAGCTCTTTCTCAAAAATGGAAAGCACCATTTCAAATTTGGGACGCAGGATAGCAGCGTGACGCTCCATTTGCTGCTTCACTCCGTCCAAATTCTTGAAATACAGGCTATGACGAAGTTGATTGAGCTTGTCCGGCCCAATGGTTTGGGCGCCCAGACGCTTTTTGATAAAAGCCCGGTTGCCTTCGCTGGCCGCCAAAGCCGCCACCCCCGCGCCGGCAAAGCTGATTTTAGAGGTAGAGGTGAATTGAATTACCAGATCGGGATTGCCCGCCTTGACGCATTCCGGCTGAATGGGCAGCAACGGAACATCCGCAAACAAGCTGTGAACGGCATAAGAGTTATCCCAAATGATACGAAAATCCTTTGCGGCAGGGCGCAGCGCGGCAATGCGGCGCACCGTGTCGTCGGAATAAACATACCCCTGCGGATTGGAGAACTTGGGCACACACCACATTCCCTTGACGCTGGGATCGGCCACCAAACGCTCGACCGCATCCATATCCGGGCCGTCGGGTGTCATTTCGACCGCGATAAGTTCAAAACCGAAATACTCGGTCACACTAAAATGGCGGTCGTAGCCGGGCGAGGGGCAGAGAAACTTGAGTCCCTGCTTTCCCGCCCAAGGGCCCTCGCCAAAACCATGGGTCATCCCCTGCGCAATGACGTCAAACATCATGTTTAAAGAGGAATTCCCCCCCACCACGACATCCTCGGGGGAAGTATCCAAAATACCGGCAAACAGTTGTTTCAGCTCGGGCAATCCATCCACCACGCCGTAGTTGCGGCAATCCGTGTTTCCGCAAAGGCATTGATCGCCATCATGCAGAACCCCCAGCATCGAATTGGACAAATCAAACTGCTCGGTACAGGGTTGGCCGCGCGACATATCCAGGCTCAGCCCTCTGCTTTTGAATTCCTCATACCGGCGCGACAGCTCCTGCTTTTGCTCTGTAAGCTGTGCGGCCGACATCTCCTGCAACTCCATGTTTTTCAAGTCCTTCCTTGCGATATCAATAGCCTCATCTTAAAATTCCGCTGAGCCGGTGGTGCGGGGGAAGGGAAGAATATCCCGAATGTTGGGCACAGCGGTAAGATACATAATCAAACGCTCAAAGCCAAGACCGAATCCAGCGTGTTTGGCCCCGCCAAAACGGCGCAGGTCAAGATACCACCAGTAGTCCTCCTCCTTGAGCCCCAGCTCCTGCATGCGACCGGTCAATACCTCGAGGCGCTCTTCTCTCTGGCTGCCGCCAACGATTTCACCTACACCCGGCACCAGCAAATCGACCGCGGCAACGGTTTTCTGGTCGTCGTTGAGCCGCATGTAAAACGCCTTGATTTCCTTGGGATAATCGGTGACAAAGAGGGGGCGCTTATAGACCTCCTCGGTCAGGAACCGCTCGTGCTCGGTCTGCAAATCGCAGCCCCAATAGACCGGATACTCAAAGCGATCCTTATGCTGCTCCAAAATCTCGATGGCCTCGGTATAGGTCACATGACCAAAATCCGCGGCCACGACGCCTTGCAGCCGCTCGAGCAGCTCTTTATCAAAAAATTGTGTAAAGAAAGCCATTTCATCGGGGCAATGCTCCAACACATAACGAATGACATATTTGAGCATATCCCGGATGACATCCATATCCTCGGCCAGATCAGCAAAGGCCATCTCCGGCTCGATCATCCAGAATTCCGCCGCGTGACGGGGGGTAAAGGACTGCTCGGCGCGGAAGGTAGGGCCAAAGGTATATACCTTGCCGAACGCCATCGCCATGCACTCGGCCGAAAGCTGCCCCGATACCGTCAGAGAGGTCGGCTTTCCAAAAAAGTCCTGTTTGAAATCCACCGCCCCCTGTTCGTCGCGCGGCGGGTTGTTAACGTCCAGCGTGGTGACATGGAACATCTCCCCCGCTCCCTCACAGTCGCTACCCGTAATCAAGGGAGTATGGGCGTAAATGAACCCACGCTCCTGGAAAAAACGGTGAATGGCAAAGGCTGCGACCGACCGCACGCGATATAGGGCATTGAAGGTATTGGTGCGCGGACGCAAATGGGCGATGGTACGCAAATATTCCATCGAATGCCGTTTCTTTTGCAACGGATAATCGGGTGTGGAGGCCCCCTCCAACACAACTTCTGCGGCATGCAGCTCAAAGGGCTGCTTCATATTCGGAGTGAGCACCAGCTTTCCCCGGACGGTTACGGCCGCCCCCACGTTGATTTTGACCAGCTCTTTGTAGTCGGGAAGATTGGCTTCCTCCAACACGACCTGCAAACCCTTCAGGCAGCTTCCGTCGTTGAGCTCAAGGAAACCGATGCTTTTGGAATCGCGGATGGTACGTACCCAGCCCGAAACCGCGATTTCACTTTCCGAAAGGGAGTCGAAATCGGCATACAGGCGGGAAATCTCCATACGGGACATCCTATCCACTCCTTATTTATACAATTTGGCTATTTTAAGATTATAATATAAATCATGCCAAGGAACAACACAAATCGTGCCTCCTCTGAATTTTTGTGAAAATATAATATTTTACTTTTTAATGTGAATAAATATTGTGATAAATTTCGCTTTTTTCAAATTGACAAAAAAGTAAAAATCAGGTAAAATGTAGAAAAGTATATTGTGAATTTGGAAAGGAGAGGGATCCCATGGGTCGCATGTCTTTGCTGCGAAATGCGAGCTGACGATAACTAAGGGGTTAAACTCAAAGTCCATCGTCATGCAAGTCTTTCTACTGAGCGACATAAAATGAGAAAGGAAGGATACCGATATGGAACATTGTCCTCAGGAATTCAAACAAGTCAGGAAAACATCTTTTGCTTTTTTGCAGAAAACGCTGGCGGCTGTATTGAGCGTGGTTCTGATAGCTTGCGTCCCCTGCACGACGCAGGGCAGTCCGCACAACGCGGCGGCCGCTGCAAATACAAAAAATATCATTTTCGTGGTCAAGCCCAAAAAAGACTTTACCATATCCGCTTCCATTAGGCTTTCATACACCAGTTCGATGGAGTTGGTTGCCGCCTCCCCCGGCAGCGGGATCGCTTACGACGATATTTCGATCGACTCCACAACCACTGCCCGTACGATCAGGGCCGATTACGACCGCAGCGGAACCTTATCTATTTTCCCCAGCACCCAAATGCTGGTACTGCGGTTTAATACCGCTTTGGCGGCCAGCGAAGCCTTTCAGGCCGTTACCCCCTCATATCAAGCCAGTCAAACGGTGCTCGGGGATTCCTACACGGGCGACGACGCGTTTAGCCTCCTGCGCGTGTTCTTAGGCGACATTGACAACGACGGCAGAGCCGATTCGGCAGACGCGCTTTTGGCATTGCAGTATTCCACCGAACAGATCACCTTAACCGAAGCCCAAAAGCTGGCGGCCGACGTCAACAACGATGGAAGAATTGATTCCAGCGATTCGTTGATGATTTCACAGTATTCGGTTGAAACCATCACCACCTTCTGGCCGGATTATTCCCCCGTTACCCTGCCCACTACCGCCAACAGCAGCATTCGCAGTGGCATGGTATATCGTTTGGAAAATGTTTTCGGGCAAAAGGGGCTGCATACCGCCTCCAACGCGGCCAGTGGCGCTTATGTGAATCAAACCGATTACGATTACGGCCAGGCCTCCCAACGATACAAGCTGGTTTACATGTCGTCGGGCACTTATAAGATCATCCCCATGAACGCCTCCGGCAAGGTCTTGTCGATTGTATCCGGTCGGCTGTGCGCAGAGACCGATTCAAGCTATACCCGGCAGCGATGGTATATTGTCCCATCCGGGGAGGGCAATCTCATCATCAACAAGGCTTATCCTTCCCAATGTCTCACCATCAACGGCCTTGTTTCTGCTACTGCTCCCGTTTATTCCGGCGTTTCTGCCTTTGGCAACAAGTGGGCGCTTCACGAGATTACCCTACAGGTAGAAAACTTTTACGACAACGGTATGCTGACCCGGTGGGGATTAACCGCGTCGCAGATGTCGAGCCAGCTCAACCAATATATGCAGACTGCGGCCGGGCTTTATCAAGAGGTCTTCGGCATCTCGATCGTTTCCAGAGGGAACAGCCGCTACACCACCACCGCCGATACCTGCACGGGCTACTCCACCATCAGCAAGTTAAACTCCGATTGTATCAGCACAAGCCACAATCCGCGCTGTAAGGATAACCGGCCGATTTGGACTACGTTCCGGCAGGCGCATCCGGGCAACAGCTATTTTACTCCCATTTTATGGACGGGTCACCACACATGGGAAGAGCAAAACGGTTCGCGTGTGGAGATTTCAAACGGCGGCGTATACAGCGCCCACTCCATATTTATGCTGGATTCCGGAGATAATGGCTCCAGCAGCTTTTACTACAACGATCGAATTGCCCATACCGTCTGCCATGAGCTTGGGCATGAATTGGGGGCGCCGGATAGTTATTGTCCCAAATGGATCAATCCAAACACAAAGGCTGATTGCCCAGAACACTGCTGGCAACACGGCGGGACAAAGGCATATTCCAAAGATTGCCTCATGTCAAACCAAAACAATGCTTTCTCCACTTACACAGCCGAAAACATGTTTTGCAGCTATTGTAAAAACGATATTATCAATCACATAAATGCTTATCACTAATCATTAGGAGAGAATTTTATGAAACAGCTGCTTTCTTCTATTCTGATATTGGTTTTAGCCCTAAGCTTAACGGCCTGTGGTTCAAAATCCGAAATACAATCTATGACGAACCATTCCGCTACCTCGACTGAAATTTCAACCAATGCCAGCAGTTCATCGGAAGATTTGCCGACAGCCAATGAAAGCCTTGAGCCAACCTCAGATGCCTCTATTGCGGAATATTCCAGCGACATTTCTACGCCGAACACGGCTTCTGCCTCACACCCCTTAGCCGAAGCGTCGTCTTATCCCTCTACCTCTACTGTCGCCTCCACCGAATCGCACATCATTTCAGAATCAGCTTCCTCGGATGTTCAGTCTTGTACACCAGCGGATTATCGTTCTTTTGGTTCTACCGATGTATTTTTAGAATGGCTCCAAAGCAGTAAGTCATCCGGTACTAATGCTATTCAAATGAGCAGAAATAATCAAGCGACACAAAACTCCTTATTGATTCCTCGCGTTCTTAATAAGGAACTTGTTGATTACGGTGTTGCGTTTGAGGAGAGTAGCCTTTCTACCGCCTATGCTTTCCGCACCTATGAATCCGACGTTATCAACGAGAATCAACTTTATTCTGTGCTAATCCGTCCACTTTCACCGAATGAATCAAATAAAAATCTAAAAGAATATTTTCTTATTGACGACAGAAACGAAAAAGTGCAAATCAGCACCTACAATGGCATAGAATATGCTTATGCGGATGGTTATGAAGGCACTGGTAACAAGGATCGAATCTTCGCTGTCGCTTGGTTTATACAGAACAATTATTTAATTCACATTGAAGCCACTTGGTCGAATTCCTTTAAGCCCTGGTCTACCGATTATTTCGACTACTTTAATTTTGAAACGATAATTTTATAACCGTTCTAGGCAGGATGTTTTGACAAAACGCCCTGCCTGTTTTTTTATTATTCGCTGCGGAATATGCCTTTGCTTTTTGAATTGGACATGCTATAATAGAACAAGCTAAGAAAAAAGGAAGGTTATACCATGCGAGATGGATTTATTCGGGCGGCGGCCTATTCCCCCGCTTTGCGGGTGGCCGACTGCCAATACAACGCGCAACAAATCGTGCAGTGCATGAAGCAGGCGTCTGCGGAGGACGTTCAGCTTTGCGTCTTTCCCGAGCTGTGTATCACCGGTTATACCTGCGAGGATCTGTTTTTTCAGGCCACGCTTCAAAGAGAAGCCGTCAAGGCCCTGTTTTCCATTGCCGCTCAAAGCGCGGGGCTAGGACTGGTTTGTGTTGTCGGG
>CABQCM010000060.1 GCA_902462665.1 uncultured Oscillospiraceae bacterium
GGCCGCCGTTCCCGCCGATATTGCGGCGGTACCCGTGGTTCGTTTCCCGCCAAAGGTAACGTCGATGGGCATACCAACATTAGCCGAACCGCCTAAGCCGGAAGGTTTCACCGTGCAGGAGGAATAACGCTCCGCAAACATCGCGGTATCAGCCGTACCGGCATAGCAGTGCACAATCATCATGTCGTTGTTGGACATAGCCGACACATCGTGTGCTTTGATAGACTGATTCCAAATTTTCACCTGGGCTACATCTCCCGAATCCAATTCGCATGGATCGAAGGATTGGGTGATAATAGGCGCTTTCAAAATCGTGTAGGTTTCGCCAAAGATATCGGTCTTGGTTTCCTCGCCCCAGTCGTATTCCTGGGAGCTGTCCTCCACCCGTTTTCCTATCGGGCTCCAAGTAGGCGATGCGCTGGAACCTGTATTAAGATACAGCACCAGAAGTTTTCTTTCGACCACCGCACCGGCAGCCGTGTTAAAAGTAAGATCTGCCATTCTACTCACCTTTCATATCGTTTTACAAATCGTACCGAGAGTTGCACCATATACGTGGCATAGCCCTCGTCACTTGCTTGGTACAAAACACCGTTTTGCGCTATAATGCTTTCTCGGTTAGGAACATCCCCAAATACAGGCGCTTTTCCCGTCACAGACTGTTCTTGAACCCATTCCTGAAAATCCATAATCCAATCCGCGTTGACTGCAGCGCCTATGTTATCGCCAGCGGCCTTTTCAAACACATAGTACAACCCAAAATTATACTGGTTAGTTACAGTGACGCTGCCGAAAATATCTTGCCTTCGCTCAATTTCAACCAGCCCGGAAGGAAATATACCGCCGTTAGCCGGAATTTGGTCAATGTAATCAATCTGGAAATCGGCCAAGATATCGTGGCCCGGATATATTTCAATCCAGTTTTTGATTTTTTCCAATGCCGTCATGCTATCTCCTCCTAAGATTGATAAATTCTTGCAAATCAGCGGCAATCTGGGCGCCCTCGGCCGCCATCATACGTCGATCCCAGAAGGGCCCCGCCTCTGTATTAAATGTCTTGGTGTATTTTAGTGACCGCCCGGTTGGATGCATTGGCGGCTTGCCTTCCATCGCCTCACCGTAATATTGATGCCGTGCATAAGGCCCTTCGATTTTAATCTGGGTGCTGCTGACCACGCGCTTGAGCTTAGTTTCTAATGCTCCGGTAAGATGGGGCATATACCGTCCGATACGGCGGTTTACCTCAAAAGTAAGGTGCTTTTGTACCACACCGTTTGGAGCTAAGCCCTTGTCTTGAATAATCTGATTGACTGGATTCATTTGCAGCTTGATTTTTGTTGTCATTATCCCCCCGCCTCCGTATGCACGACGGTTCCACGCCAGTATTTCGGGTCTACATAGCGTATTGCAACCAACCCTGGCACCTTTGCGGGAATTAAAGCAGACCATTCCTCACGGGAAGAAAGCGGAGGCCCCTCCCCGTGAAGAATCTTATCGCCGACCGCCACCAAAATCTCTGCGCCGGGAATCACCAGAAGAAAGCTATTGACCTCTGTACTACCCGTTTTATCTACGTTTTGAGTTTTCTTAAAGTCCAGAAATACCCCGTGTCGAATTACTTTTCGGGTATAGCGGCTACCGCCATCCCAATGGTAGATTGTTACGGTCTGATTGCATTTGGAATAATCAACCGGCGACGTTTTTGGACGAACACATAACATTACGAACACCCCCGGTAAATATCCAAATACATAGCAGCGCATCGGTATAGCTCTGCGGCCTGTGCTTTTGGGCTAACGTCCACGGCATCTGTTTTCTGGCTGCTGGATACACTACCGATTGATGAACTGGTAATAATACCGCCGTTTTGTGCCGTTTCAAAGTAGTACAGAGCGTCTGCCATAGCACAAACCGCCATGCTCTCACTATCCGCATTGGAGGCCCTTACCTGGTATATTTTTTTATATCGAGCAAGCTGTTCCCCCGCCCGTTTGGCTAGGCGGGGGAAGTCAGCCCCTGGAATGGAATCGCCCTGATAGACCCCATTATAAAAATCATAGGTTGTCACGGGCATTTCATCCTTCCTTAAGCGGTTTTCGGCGCGATCTTAATGCCCTTGAGCACTGCGGCTTTTAAGGTGTTTTTAAGCGCCACACCAGCCACCAGCTCAACCTCACCAGTCTTTACCGCTCCGGGGGCAGACAAATCGGGCATATAGCTGTTGATTACCCCAGTGCCGGTGGGGCTGATTCCATGGAATCCATCCAACCCCAGACACACCGCGTAGATTTCGCTAGTGCCAAAAGCGCTGGCAGATGCTGCGGTGCCTGCCGCTACATCCACCGTTTTGGTGCCGTTATAGTACTGTCCGGCATCCAGCATAGGAATGTCGCCATAGTACTCTACTTCGCGGCCAAATTCATCTCTCGACCGATCATAATACCCTGCGCGACGAGCTACGCCACGCATTTTATTCAACATTTTGTTATTCATCAGAAGCATGGACGGCTTACCGTCTAACACGCTTAAGAATGCATCCATTTCATCAAGAAAAGCATGATAGTTGCTGGTCAACTCGGCTGCGGATGTAATCGACACCTCGCTGGTAATTTCATTGGACGTGCCAGAAAGCAGCTTTTTCAATCCATCGAAAGTACCTGTCACATAGCCGGTTCCGCTGGAAGCCGAGGTTCCGTTTATCACCAAATTATGAAAATAGTTTGCTGTAGCTTTAATTTTCTGCTCAGCCTGGAATGCCAGCTCATCTACTGCCCCAGAGGTATTTTGCAGCACGCGGTCCACCTGAAAACTACCGCCCATAATGATAGCGTTTGTGGTTTTCTCTTCGCGTTTTGCCTCGCCTGCGGTATACTCGCTGTTGATGGTACGCACCGCGGCGGTCGAGGGGGTTTTCAGTTGGACATACCCATAAGCCAGCGTGCTGCCCCCCGTGCCGGGGGAAATGCTGTTGTCAAAGGTCATTCGATCCAGCAGCAGAGAGCTGCGCCGGAAAGTATCAATCACCTGCTGGGATACCTTATCTGCCATTCCTACTTTTGCTTCTGCAAGCGTAATTGCCATTAATTAATCATCCTTTCGCATATTTCTCTCGTAGTGCTCCCACCAGAGAGGGTTGGGGTTGGTACGTTGGCACGGGGTCTTCGCCCGTGTCCTGCGCATAAGGCGGCGGGACTTTGCCTGTCTCAAATAAGTAATCGTTCTCCTTTTTGAGATCATCTAACGCAGCCTTGATGTCGGCCTCTTGATTTTTGCTGGCTTTGAGCGCGTCAATATCCAGCAGAGCGGCAATGGCTTTAGCACTTTTCCCTTTCGCGTCAGTAATAGTGCGATAAAGCAGCCCTTGAAATTCCATATTTGCAAGCTCGGATTTGTGCGCTTCGTCCTTCGCCGCCAAATCTTTTTGAAGCTTGTCGATTTGTCCTCTCAGTTCGGCGATATCCACGCCGTTGAAGGCTTCTAACCCCTCTTTAGCGGTTTTTAGCTGTTCCTTGATATTCTCATAATCCGCAAAGGGTTTCTTTGCCGCCTCAATGTCTTTGCCGTTTTCCTCCATGATGGCATCAATTATCTCTTTGGTTAGTAGCTGATCGCCAATCTTGAAGTTTTGTAGAAATTCTCTTTTCATCCTGTTCCTTTCTCCGCTATGCTTTGTCTACGGGGGTCGCTTCCCCTGGCGGCCCGTAGTTTTCACGACATCGGGCCGGTCTAATTTTGATATGAAAAAAGCACCCTTTCGGATGCTCTATCAACTGTTATTTACTTAAACGGTAACAACATCGGCCCCTCTTCCATGCTCCGCAGTTTTCCTTCTCACAAAGCAGAAATTTAGCTTTATTTGTCTCGATTGTATGCTGTGAGGTTGGATTTCCTGTGTCGTCATCATATCGAAATTCTGTATGGGATTCTGTAATTCGGTCTACAGCATAAGGGCAAAACATGTTATCACCTCAAAAAATGATATAGAAAAACCACCTCACCGTTACAGTTTGGTGGTCGCATTTACCTTTGCCGCCTGTTCACGCCCAAAACCAGGCACCTGCGCTCGTTCGGATTGTGTTCGTAAGCCAGCCGCTTTAGAAAATCGCCGGTATTCTTCATTCAGCCGTCGAAGTCGTATTCGGTCGGTAATCAGCCTATCCTTATCTCCTACCGTTTCGTCCACTAAAATCCGGTGTTTCTGTCTTCGGATAGAACGCTCAATCTTTCGCTGCATCTGTGTAGCTTGGTACATTGTATAGTGCTGCCCTTCATAGACAATACCCTGCGCGTTGTCCTCCCTAAAGCTCTTTAGTTCGTCCGCAGTGTACTGTGGTGAGCTGACACCCAACACAATTGGAAAGGCTGCATGTCCGCAGTTCAAGGTTCCAATTCGGCGTTTTAGACGGCTGTTAAGCTCTTGATACTCTGCATCGCTGTATTGTTTCCCTTGAATTGGCTCATGGTCCGGGGCACTGGCGGCATGAGCCGATATCTCCCAGCCATCCGCCCCCATATCGTCATGATTCTGTTGGCTAATCTGTTCCTGCATCAATCCCAATCCGCCCATAACATTACGTCTTACCGCCGCTTCCAAGCTGGTGCTCTCGCCACTTTTATAGTCAATACTGACAACGCCGCGATCTGCTAGGTTTTTTGTGGCCTGCCGAATGGCTGTATTATAGTCCGTTGCGCCGGTGAATACCTGCTCGAAAGCAAAGTCGCATGCTCTGCGATAAGCATCCTGTAACGGCTGTGGATGACCAAAAGGGTCTACCATACCAAGCGTTTGTGTAAGATTAGTAAAATCATCTTGAGCTAGCTTGATGGCAGCCGATACGGTCTGTTGCAAAACGATATTCTGCGCGAATGGGGTTGCCGATGCAGTTGGTAAATTGGAGAGGTCAAAACGATATCCCACCTCGGCTGACTGGGTCATAAGTTTATCAATCTTGCTGCGGGATACCTGCAACAATTCCGCAAGCTTTTCTTTAATCTCCTTTTGAGACATACCAAGATTTTGCGCTTTCCAAACCTGATACGCCGCTGTGCTGGTAAGTTGCCCGGCTTCTGATACTCGGCGAGCAACATCTTCAATCAAAAAGCGGTTAATCGGGTCGGCAATCTGTCCCGCTGCATCTCTCAGAGCGTCAATCTGTTCGGGGGTTAACATGCATTACTCCTCCGCCAGCCTTTCCAGCTCGGGCATATATTTCTCCCGAATTGCCATCAAATCCTCTGGAGTATCGCAGGGCAGGTCAAAATACCACGCCAGAGCAATTTCCGGTTTTAACAGTCCACTAGATACCATGCCGGTATATTCTGACCATACTTTGTTCTCATCGTACAAAATGCCGTTACCCCAAGATACTGCAATATCCTTCTCAGGATTTATTGGGGCCGTATCGCACACTTTGTATATCTGCCCTAGAATGTCGCATACACGAACCGCCTCTCGGACAGCTCGCTCCCACATTTGCTGAAAATCAATAATAGTTAGGTTGTAATCGCCCGCCGAGGATGTCACCTCTGTCGCGGTCCGCTCTGCGGCTTCCACTTCGGAAAGGATACCACGCTTTAGACCGATAAGGCTCTCACAGTTACGCAAATACTCAGCCTTGCGCGCAAGGAACGACTGTTCCCGGAAAGCCGGGGAAAAGATGGTCACCCCCAACTCATCGGGTGAATGATCGAGACCAGAAAACACGTGATCTTTAAAACCAAATCCCCCACGTTCATCCGGCGACATGAGGTCATTACTTACGATAATACGGCTTTCGCCGCGCTCAAACTCCCCGTTAATCTGTGATTCGTTGACATTAATGAGATGAATCAATCCTGCTGCTGCCGCATACACACTCACGGGGTCTGGGCTGCCGTCCACACAATTTTCAACGGGTACTTGTAACGGAACCAACCCCAAAGAATATACGGGCTTTGGCAATCTATTTATCGGCTTTATGGCCGCATATTTTTCCAAACTATTGAGCGAGATCTCTTCGCCTAGCGCATTTTCATTTTGAGAGCAAAATAGCCGGCTGACAATTGTTAGATAGCCATGGTAATCCACACTGCGTCGTTCCAGCAGTGTATAATATTTTCCGCCCACAATGGTCTTTTTGCATGTGCCGATATCGGAAATCTCCCCTTGTTCATCCCGAGATAGGACAACAAAATTACGGCGGTCAATGACACAAAAACAGATGCCCTGCGCGGTAAATATCGGTTTTAAAAAGCACTCTCCGCCGATTAAGGTGCTCTGCATTGCCTTCTTCCGCACCTTATCCAACGCAAGCAATATCTTAGAAAGATATTCGCTTTTTGCTCCTTCTTTATTTGCCGAGGCGTCATACTCGCTGAAAACCGTTTTGCACAGCTTGGACACGATAGCTACGGGCAATCGCTGGCACGGGTCTTCCTGCCTGGTCGGTGTTTGCTGATAATACAAATTATACCAATCGGTTATTGCCTCTCGCATTGCGGATGTAGTGATATCCCTTACCCCGAAGACCTGTTCGAAAGATTGTATTTTGTTGTTAAACAATGCACTAATCATTCCCATTGGGTTTCACCCCCTCCAACACAATCGTTCGGCGCTGCATCCGCATTGCTTTTTCCATCCCTTTCACATAAGAGCGCAGACATTCGTTTTCATTCTTGAGCTCGTCTATCGTCTGCTCTAACAAAAGATTGTCTTGCATCAGCTTTTCCTTGCAATAGGCGGGCAGATAACGTTCATAAAGCCACCGTTTGAATTTGTTCATCGTTCAGCCCCCTAAGCTCTGGAATGTGTCGAAGTTCTCGGCGCAGTACCGTACTGCAAAAATATCTGATATCATCCATAGCGTGATCGTTGACTTTCAGCGGCTTATCTACCTCGCCCTTATCATCCCAGCAATACAACCCAAACTCCCGAATTGCGTCTTTGCAATTCTTATGAATCAAAATACGACCCGCTTTCAAAAGCGTTGCGGTTAAACGAATGCCCGGCAAAACCTCATTGCGAGCCTTACGGACCGAAAACCTTCCGTGGCGCCGGATTGTCTCGATAAACGAAGTGGCCGAAGGGTCTACTACAACAAAGCAAATTGGTAAATCTCCGGCCAGTGTTTCCAGTTCTTGATAATATTCCTCATCGGTTTTCATGAGTTGTGACGTTCGCCCAGAATAATAATACTCTCGGATGCGAACCGCTTTGCCATCATTAACACACCAAAGCCCCGCTGAAAAAGGATTCAGCGTTCCGTAGTCCACTGAAATATAAAACAGTCCGTTGGTGGGTATCTGCTCTGTAGTGTGTTGCTCTTTATCGAACTCATATACCAATCCTTCAGCCAAACACCACTCGCCCAAGATGTACCGGCGATAAAACACGCCGGAGTACATTCTCTCGTATCGTTCTCGGATTTCTGGCGCAAGAGCCAAATTATCCGCCATCGTAAAGTGAAGATGCAAGGCGTTACGCTCTTTACATTTCTGCACCCACTCTTTGTA
>CABQCM010000061.1 GCA_902462665.1 uncultured Oscillospiraceae bacterium
CTACCAGGCGGTGGTGTCGGCCATGAACCGCGGGGCAAACACCGGCGAGAGCATCACGGTGCATGTAACCCTCGACGGGGAGAAAATTTATCAAAATCAGGAAGAAATACGCCGCAACAAAGGCTATAGCTTTGGCATGGGCGCGTTTGCCAGATAGGAGGCTCATATGGCATTTCTCTATTTAAACGGGCAGGCAGTGCCCTATCCCTATTACGAATCGGGCCTGCAGACCACCGCCACGCTGGTAGACGGCGGGCGGATGGCCGACGGGGTGTTTCGGGGCAAAAAAATCGGGCGGGATCAAAGCAAGGTAGAGCTGCAATGGGCCGCCCTGCGCCCGGAGGAATGGGCGTCTATTCTGCGGGTTCTGGAAAGCTCGTTTGTGGTGTCGGTGCGCTATTACGACATGGTGCAAAACGGGTGGACCACCCGCTCAATGTACTGTTCCGACCGCACCGCCCGGCCGTATATGGTAGACCCCAACACGGGCAGGCCCCGGTATTTTCTCGACTGTTCTGTCAACCTGATCGATACGGGGGAGTGAGCCGATGCGCAAGGTAAGCACGCTTTACAAGCAGACAATGGCGCAGATTTTGCAGCCCTTAACCCGGCTGCGTCTTGCCTTTACCATCAAAGATCCTACCGCCGCGGGGGACGCCGCCCTTTCCTGCACCGGGCAGGAGACGGGGCTCTCCTCCTTATCGACTCTTGTAGACAAAACCCCGGTTGAGGCGCTTTACGGGTCGTTTGAAAAAAACTTCTGGAAGGCGGACGGCTCGATGCAGATTCTTCCCAAGGAGCCGCCTTACCAAAATCAGGGGCTGGTGTCTGAAGAGCTTTCGGACAGCACGGGGGCATTTGAAACCCCGCCCGTTCTCACCGTTTCGTTTACCAACCAGCACGACCTGCTGGGCCTTACCTTTACCTTTGACACCTTTTCGGGCGACTACCCAAGCGCGCTTGCAGTCACCGTTTGGAACCGGGAGGAAGAAACCGACCGGTTTGTCGAATACCCAACCCAGGCGGAATATGTCTGCAACCATCCTCTGCCCAACTGCACCAAGATGGAAATTCGGTTTTTGGGCATGAACAAGCCCTATCGCCGGCTGCGGCTGTTTCAGCTGGTGTTCGGGGTTACCCATCTGTTTGAAACGCCCGACATTCAGTCGTATTCCCATTCCTGGGAAATCGACCCCATTTCGTCGTCGCTCCCCAAAACGCAGATGAAATTCACGGCGGAAAACTTTGAAAACCAGTACAACGCCGACAATCCGCAGGGGATCTGGCTGTATCTCGACGAGCGGCAGCCCATCCATCTGGAGTGGGGGCAGGAGACGGACGACGGCGGGGTGGAATGGATTGAGGGCGGCACCTACTACACCAGCGGCACCCCCTCCACCAAAGGCCGGTATGTCACCTTTACGGCAACCGATCAGCTCTCCCACATGACCGGCACCTTTTACAAGGGACTCTACCGTCCCCAAGGAATTTCGCTCTACGACCTTGCGCTGGAGGTGCTTGCCGATGCGGGGCTGGAAAAAATGGAGGACGGCAGCAACCCGTGGGTGCTTTCCGACCAGCTTAAGGAGGTTTTGGTCACGGCGCCCTTGCCGGTCAAGACCCATCGGGAGTGTTTGCAGATCATTGCCAACGCCGGGCGCTGTGTTTTGCGCTGCGACGAGCAGGGAAGGGTGCAGCTGAAATATCAGGTCGACCCGGTGGTGACGCTGACGGCCAACGGCGAAGCCCCCTGGTCAAACGTGCAAAAGGCCTATGAAAGCCTTGAACCGCCCGCCCAAAACTACCTGACCTTTTCGCCCGACAGCTGGCTGGTGGGAGACGAAAACCTCTGGATTGCGCCGCAGGAGCCGCCCTACCAGTACCAGGGCTATGTCAGCGAGGCGCTTTCGGGCAGCGACGGCGCTTTTGCCACCCCGCCCGAAATTCACATCGGGTATTCAGCGCCCTATTCCAGCTATTTGATGCCTCTCACCTTTGACCCCATCGGGGGCACCTATCCCGTAGACTTTGACCTTCTTTTTCAAAACAACGGAAAAACGGTGTATCAAGAAGAGGTGCGGGGGCAGACCGGCCCGTCCTATGTATTGGAGGAGTCGGTGCTCGACTATACCGATTTGACGCTGCGCTTCTACCGGCTGAACAAGCCCTTTCAGCGGCTGAGAATCGGGCAGATCGGCGAAGGACGGGTCAACGACTACTATTTGAATTTTGCCATTGCAGGCGAAGAGCCGCCGGTGACCAAAAATCCGCTCTTGTCCACCATCAGCATGACCTGCCACACCTATACCCCCAAAAGCGAAACCGAAAACCTCTACGAAGAGGAGTGGGTGCTGAACGGGCAGGAAACGAGAACGGTTTTGTACAACCCGGCGGTGGAGGTAAGCGCCTCCTTAACCAACGGCGAAATTGTGCAAGCGCAGTATTTTTCGGGCGCGGCATTGCTGAACATACAGGGCGAGGGCATGACCAAGCTCACCCTGACGGGAAAGCGGCTGGAAGACGCGCAGTCGGTGGTTACGCTTCAAAAGAACGAGCGGGGCGAAGACTGCCCCTTTGACAACCCCCTGCTGTCCACCCCGGCCCACGCCCGACAGGTGGGGGAATGGGTGGCCGACTACCTGTTGATGCGCAATTCCTACGAGATGCCCTTTCGGGAGGATTTTCGGGTGGAGGCCAACGACGTCCTGTACATGCAGTCGCTGTTTGAAGAAATCTTTCCCGCACGGGTGCTCAAGGTGGAGTTTTCGCTGCCCGGCCAGAGCGGAAAAATCAAGCTGAGGAGGATGAAGTAAATGGCGTGGACTGCCCCCAAAACCAACTGGAAAGCGACGGATTTTTTTAACCTCGATCCGGATTACAGCCGCATCAAGGGAAATCTGCTCTGGCTCAAAGACAAGGCCGAATCCTTTTACGGGCCGGTGGATTTCCTGAGCATGGGCGAGTATACCATCGAACAGTGGCCAAACGCCGATTTTTTAAACCACATCGTTGAGAATGTGCAGGCGCTGCAAGCGGCCTATACGCCTAAAGGCAGCGCAGAGATGCGCACCTACGAAGCGGACGGACGGGGTTGGAACGACCGGGAACTCAACGTGATCGAAACCAATTGCCTGCTTTTGTACCAGGCGCTGATGCGGCAGCAAAACGCGCTGCCCAAGCTGCCTCTTCAACTGGGGCTCAGCCAAATATAGAGAACAGAAAACAGTGCCAAGTGCCCAGTGCTAAGTGCCTTTTATCCCAAACAGGATAGGAGGCGTTTTTTATGGCATTGAAAACCGATTATCAAAACTACATCCCCTCCACCGACCTGCGGCAGTACCAACTGATCGAAAACGAAAACGGCACCGTCTCGCTCAAGGATGTAACCATCTATGAGCAGGAGGGCGACCTGTTTTCGGCGGGGGATCTCAACCAGACCAACACGGCGGTGAATGGCTGCACCCAAAAGACCAAGAGCATTACTCTTTCCGCCGCAGGATGGGTGCAAAGCGGAGAGGTGTACCGACAGAGCGTGACGCTGACCGGGGTAACGCCCAACACCAAGGTGGATTTTTCTTCCGACCCGAAGACCCAATCCGAGCTGCCCGCGGTGATTGTGCCGGTCAACCGGGACGGCGCAATTTACGCCGAAACGCTGGTGGCACCGCTGGGCGACGTCACCCTGCAACTCTCGATGGAAGAAACGGAGGCGATGGCGTAATGGCGGTATTGTTTGGAAAATCGGTGGGCGGCGGAAGCTCGCTGTTCACCACCCCCGACCAGGTGACGGGGCTACAGGCGGTAAGCTCGGAGGAAGGGATTCTGCTTTCGGTAGACCAGCCGACGGAAGAAAGCTACGAGTACCTAAAAGACTACTGGGTCACCTTCAAGCTTGCAAGCGAAGGGGAGATCCAGCATCCCTACGACGGGGAACATATCATTTTTGAGAAGCCGGCCTTACAACAGAATACGCTTTCCAGGCTACAACCCGGTACTGGAATAAAATTGATGGAAAACGATACACCTGTTAGGTTTATCCTTCTTAAACAAGGATATGAGAGCGACGATGATGGTAGAACCCTTCTTTTGCGGAGAGACATATATGATACGCGGCCATTTGGAAACAGCAACTACTCCGAAAGTGATATTGATACTTTTCTTTCTGGAATATATCACAATCTGCTAAGCCCCGCAGTGCAAAGTAATTTGGAAACCGTTTCCATTCAATGCACATCGGGTTTGGATGTTATTTCCATCGGCAGGAAGATATTTCTCCTATCGGGAACAGAAGTAGGATTTAGCGAATTGTATATGAAGCAAGAAGGAACGCCTATCCCTTATTTTAACGATAATACTTCGAGAATAGCCCTTCTTTCCGGCAGCGCAACAAACTGGTGGACACGTTCTCACCAAGCCTACAATACATCGCTGATTTATACGGTTATGTATAACGGCACGCAAGGGACATTCACTGGCAATAATAAAAACGGTCTGCGCCCTGCATTTTGCTTAAATGGAGACGATGTTCTGACAAGCAAAGAACCCGATAGCGACGGAGATTATATCATTCAGGAATAGAAAGGAGGGAAAACATGGCAACTACATTTCTTATACCATCAGATCAATTAGATGTCGGCCAACGTTACAATATCCGCTTCTTTCCGCGCAACCAGTATAACCAGTTCCAGACCGCTATTGACGGAAGCACAGCCCAGGTACAGACAGGGGTACGAACCATGACGGCAGTTATCAACCTGGGGAACTCCGATCCTTCATCCAGCGTCACCTATGCCGACGACGCCGTAAACATGACACCAGGATCAAGTAATTGGGATGAATTCTTCGGTATCTATCCCTGCCTGTTTAAAAATGGAGCGGAGGTTGGAAAACTGAACCCGAATGACTTTAGTAAGATGGCAGACGGCAGCAGTGCCGATATCACTTCGGGCAGTGCAGGCGATGTTATGATTGCATTTCCAAGGAGAGGAATTAAAATTACCACTTCAGGGACAACCCTAACGGTCAGTATGACGGACAACACCAATGCAGCGGGATACTCCTATCTGGCACACCAAAGAGGCAGCGAAGACAGGAATATATTCTACCTGGGAGCATATAAGGGCGTTGTCGAAAGTGGAAAACTGCGCTCTTTAAGTGGAAAGACACCGACGACCAATCTTGCTCTTGCTGCTTTTCGAAGCAATGCGCAGGCCAATGGTTCGGGTTATGAGGAAAGCGCCTTTTATCAGCTTGTGTTCCGGCAGGTGATGTATATTTTAAAATACAAAAATCTGAACAGCCAAGTAGCTGTAGGAATGGGAGCCGTAAATGGAACGGGCCCGACAGTTACCGGAGGAACCAATACCAAAGGCATGGATTACGGAGAAGCAACAGGAAACCTGCAAATGAAGCTGTTTGGTCTGGAAGATTTCTGGGGAAATGTGTACGAATATGTTGACGGGGTTCACTGCGACGCTTCAAGAAATATATTAACGGCCACTACCAACTTTAATGACGGTGCAAGTGGGTATACAAATTTAGGACAAGCAGCATCTACCGATCTTGGTAGTTATATGGTTGCTCCTCAAGGCGCTTCAGAAACCGGTTTTATTATAAAAACTGGGAATGGATCAGGAAGCACGTATTTCTGCAACTATTCCGCGCTTTATGCAGGAACATGCGCCGCATATGGTGGGAACTGGGGGACAACCCAAGAGGCAGGAGCATTTCTTCTATATTTCCGTTATCCTGCATCCCAAGCAAATGTCCGAACATCCGGGCGCCTCATGTATCTGTAAGGAGGAAGCAATATGAAAGTAAGAGGATCGCAGCTCGAACGGCCAATGGAAATAGATGTAGCCTCCTCTCCCACAACTTTATACGTTCGGAAGAATATCCACAGAGTGGAAACCGAAGATTTTGTTGGCTGGGAATATGAGGAAGAGACCTATCCGAACACGCCGCGAATGGTAGCCTGGGCGATTGGGCAGAAAGAGCAGTACCAGCAGGAGATGAAACAGGCGCTGACCGTATTGGGGGTGGATGTCAATGGCTAGTATTTTGGAGCAGGCACAGGAAATACGTACCGCGATGGACAAGGTTACAGTAGAAATGACCGATGAGCAGGCAATGGAATCGGCGGCGTTGTTCCCCTTGTGGGAAGTGGGAAAATCGTATCAAACAGGAGATCGGCTTCGGTATCACGAAGAGCTCTATAAAGTTTTGCAAGCGCACACGTCTCAAGCAGACTGGACACCAGACACAGCCGTTTCACTGTATGTGAAAATCGCCGATCCGAGTATCGAATGGCCCGAGTGGGTGCAGCCGCTGGGCGCACATGATGCCTACGCATTGGGGGCAAAGGTCAGCCACAACGGCAAACACTGGATTTCCAATGTGGACAACAACGTGTGGGAGCCTGGCGTATACGGTTGGGACGAAGCGGAGGATCAAGATGGATAACTTGGAAAGAAACCTGATTGAGACCGCCGAACGCGCCAAGAGCAACACCCATCGGATTGACGAGCTGGAGCAGACACAGAAAACTATACAGGAATTGGCTCTGTCGGTAAAAGAGATTGCACTGAACACCCAAGCCATGCAAAAAGAATTGGTGGCGCAGGGGGCCAAAATTGAGGCATTGGAGAAAATTCCGGCCCAGCGCTGGAACAGCCTGATGAAGACGCTGGTTACCTCGATTGCCACCACGCTGCTGGGAGGAATTGTAGGAGCTGTGCTGGCATTGGTTTTGCACAGCAGAGTATAGGGAGGAAGCGGTATGAAAAAGAATTTAGCGGCATTAATCAAAGTGAAAACCATTGTAACGTTGATTGTCATTATGGTATTTGCTGTGCTGGCCCTGACGGACAAGCTCTCGCCCGATGTAGTCATGAGCGTTGTCACAATGGTGGTGGCCTTTTATTTCGGCACCCAAAAGGAGCGGCAGGACAGTCAGGATAACCAGATTGGGAAAGGAGAATAACCATGTCGCAGAAATTGATGCTCCCGGTCAACGACTGCCAGATGCTGGTGGGGTATAAGAACGAGCCGTACAAAAAGCATTGGGGATTTACGCATTACGGAATCGACTGCTACGATCCCTCCCTCGTCCTCTGGGGAATGGGGGACGGGGAGGTCGTTAAGGTCGGAGAAGACAGCGTATTCGGCAATGTCGTGGTGGTGATTTACAAGGACGTGTGGGTGCACGGGCAGAACAAGGCAATGGATCTGGTAGCGCGGTGTTACCATATGGCGGAGCCGGCCTATGTCAAAGAAGGGCAGAAGGTCACCACCAAAGATAAGCTGGGGAAACTGGGCACGACGGGGAAATATTCGTCTGGGGTGCACTGCCATCTGGAGCTGGACACCGACACCGCGCACCCTTTGTATGTGCCGGGTCTTGCAGGGGATACCAGCTTGTTCAAAAAGGGGATTGACACGACGATCCACC
>CABQCM010000062.1 GCA_902462665.1 uncultured Oscillospiraceae bacterium
ATCATCATCTTGTCGCCGCCATACCGGGCTTTGGCCCGTTTATTTTGCTCGGCTATCTGGTGAGCCTGGCGGTGATGGGCGGCTTGATCTCGATTTGTTTCTTTCAGCGGTTTACTCATTGGGTCGTTCACAAGGGCATCGCCCTGCTCGTGCGTTTGCACATCATCAAACGTCCCCAGGAGCTTTTGGAACGGGCGCAGAAAGAATTGGACTCTTTTCACGACAGCTTTCATATCCTGCGTCGCCACAAAGGCATGATGGGAGAGGTCGCGTTGCTTTCCTGCTTGCAGCTAACGGCTTATTTTCTCATTCCCTATTTCATCTGTCTGGCATTTGGTTTATTCTCAGTTTCTCCATGGAGCGCTGTCTCGGCTCAGGCCATCGTCCTTACTTTCTCGTCGTTTATTCCCCTTCCCGGCGCTATGGGAGGCGCGGAGTTGGGATTTTATAATCTCTTCTCCACCTTTATTCCCACTGCGTTTTTGAATGTAGCTATTTTTATTTGGCGGCTCATCACCTTCTATCTTCCGATTGTTGTAGGACTGTTGTTATGCCTATTCTCTCGTAAAAACCAGCGGCAGACATCGGTTCCTGACCTGATTGCCTGAATCGTTTCGTTCAATGAGTCTCTTGGCTTCGCTCGTTATACACACTGCGCACAAGCTTTCATTGCTACAACAAAAAACGCTCCGGTTGGTTATTTCAACCAACCGGGGCGTTTTCTTTACTATCAACTGTTCCATCCTTTGCCTCAACATGGCGGCGAACCTGTGAAGGAGTCATTGCCATGCGTTTTTTAAACAACCGATTGAAGCTATGAATGTCTGCAAAGCCGGTTTGAAAACAGATTTCGGTGATCGGCAGCCCGGTACTGCACAAAAGCTCACAAGCGTGCTGAACCCTCACCGCGTTCAGATAATTGATAGGCGAATCCCCCGTCTGCCGTTTGAACCAGCGGCAAAAGTAGGAGCGGGACAAGCAAAGATACGATGCCATATCATCCAGTGTAATCCTCTTACTATAATTTACAGAAATATAGTTCAGAATCAATGACATAGCGTCATTTTTTTTGTGTCTTTCATGCGCTGCCTGAATAAAAACATATTTCTGCCGCAGTATTCCCAAAAAAAGATACAGCAGGCCAAATAGCAGCATCGACAGAGCCGGATTGCCGGCATCAGCGGCATAAAGCCCAGTAAATTCTTCGAGGATATTCCATAGCTTCGGACAGTCTTTAATGCGATGGCAAAACCGAATATCCCCGCACAGTAAATTAATAATAATTGCCTCTATTTCATGATTTTTTCCTACAAACTCATCCAGGTTGATGAGATAAACATCCACCACCGAATCGATGGTTGCCAGGCTGGAATGAATCTCGCAGGGATTAAAAATTACAATATCGCCGGTTTGCACCGTGACCGCTTCCCGATCGCATACCACATTAAGACACCCCTTCTGAACCCGCCATATTTCCAGGCGTTCGTGCCAATGCGGCATCATCATCGCCATCTTTTCATGAGGCTGAGCGACAATCGCGCTGATTCCAGGCCGAATATCAGTGAATTCCTCCGGACGTTCGTGCAAGATCGTCTGTGCCATAATTTTCCTCCTATTAAAAGGGCAAAAATTCATCATTATATAGACCGATTTGCGATAGTAATTATTATAATCATTCGTTATTATAAATGCAAGAAAAGTTTTTTGAAGGAGGTATTTGTCGATGTTATCCCGTAAGTTTATTGCCCTTGTTCTCACGGTCGTGATGCTTCTTGCCATCCCGATCACCGGCGTTCATGCCGAAAGCGCGTTCTCCTCCTCTACAGATGTTGGTATCCCCCTCTACAACATCTGTACGCCTGCCAAAGCGGCGCAGGAGTTCGTGCCGGATTTCGGCGCAATCCATACGGTGAAAGCCTATTTGGATATCGACGCCGGCAGCATGCTCACGCTTTCGATTTGCACGGACACGGAAGCAACACAGGCCATCCATACGCAGGAGTTTTCCTTTTTCCAGGCCGCCAAAGGCTGGG
Organism: uncultured Oscillospiraceae bacterium; assembly: GCA_902462665.1. Taxonomy (GTDB): domain Bacteria; phylum Bacillota; class Clostridia; order Oscillospirales; family Acutalibacteraceae; genus CABQCM01. Next base: position 2,034 of record CABQCM010000062.1, read on the forward strand.
TGGAATTCCCGCTCTCCTCTCTTGTGAGCGTAACCGAAGGCCAGCGTTATCTTCTGGTTCTCACCTCCACCAAGCGCACCCTCTGGTTTGGAACAGAGAACTGCGCGGACACCGCCGAGGACTGCTGCGCTATCAATTTTGACGAAAGAACCGGCATGTCAGGGCCGATTCGTCAGCCCCACCGTACTGCATTCGAGGTGCTTCCCGAACCGGCCACTTGGCAGATCGTCATAAATGCGATCGGCGCTTTGCCCGATTCCGACTATGTTGTTCTTTCCGATGCGGACAAAATCGCTGCTGCCCGGCGTGATTATGACGCTTTGTCGCAGGAGGACAAGTCGCAGGTTTCCAATTACGAACGCCTGACCGCAGCCGAACAGGCTCTGCAAGAGCTTCAAAGCCATGTTCATGCCGCGCAGGACGATTTCTCCATCGCTTTATTTCAGTGCAAGCTACCGGGCGGCGGCGGCCAGGAATTCCGGCTTGGATATTCCAATCTAACCAAAGTAATCTCCTATCTTCAGGTTGCCGAAGAATGCGATATTACCCTGAAAATATGGAGAAATTATTTGGCGCAGGACGCTGTCGAGCTGTATACCCAGACCTATCGCACTTCGCCCCAAACCGGCTGGGTAACATTTCCGCTTTCCGATCCCCTGTGGCTGGAGGAAGCGACCGGACGTTACACCTTTACTATCACAGCAAACGGAAGCTGTGTTATGTTCGGCCGCCAGAACTGCCCCGAAAACCCGCAGGGATGCGCTGCCATTAACGTCCAAGTCGGCGTACGCCTGGGCGATCAGCAAACCGCATTTCGGGTAGAAGGTACCCCTCTGCAGGAATATCAAAAGCTAATCAATGCAATTGATCAACTGCCGGATGAAATTACGCTGGAACAGGAAGCGACTGTCGCGGCTCTGACCAAACAGCATGCCGCCTTGCCGGTTGAGGAACAAAATAAGGTTTCCAACTACGACAAACTTTTGGCCGCCGCAGAAACGATCAAGCTGCTTCGGCTTCAGAAAGAAGCGGCCGTCCTCGCGTCCGACATCGACGCGCTGAATCTGGAAGCTCTGTCGTTGAACGACCAAGCGGCGGTAGCGGCCCTGCGCAAGCGCTATGAAGCTTTTCCGGACGATATTCAAAAGCAAATCGAAAATCTGAATAAATTGGTTGCCGCCGAGGAAAAAATCGCGGAATTAATTGCAGCTGATCGGGGCTATCAGGCTCTGATGGAGCGAATCGATACTCTGCCCGATACGGTTACTATTGCCAGCCAGGCGATGATAACGGATTTGGTCAACCGCTACAACGCGTTGTCCACCGAAGACCAGGGTAAGGTTGAAAACTACAGCCGCCTGGCAAAGGCGAAAAACACAATGGATAGGCTGAACAGCACCCCCTTGTCGCCAAATGACACCCCCTTTACTTACCAGCTGGTCCACTCTCAGCTGCTCTATCTTCTGACCGGGCCCAACAATAAAGGCGGACAGGAATTTGTCCCCAATTTCTCCGAGGTGACGGCGATCGCCGCTTATCTTGTCATCCCCTCTCCCACCACAATTACGCTGACGATCGGCAAGGACACGGCTTTCGCTTCGGACGATGAGCCTCTTTATACCGAAGACTTTTCGGTTGAGGGGGGCGAAGGGTGGTACGAATTCCGGCTCTCTCAGACAGTGGAGGTAACGCCGGAAGAACGTTATGATTTCTTCCTTTGTTCGCAGGATCAAGCCTTATGGTCAGGCGCCTCTGCGACCGTGGATGGCGGTGATGGCTGCCATGGCGTGAACTACGATGCGGCTAACATCCCCGGCAACGGATACATCCGGCAAAATAACGTTAATTGCGCTTTTCACGTTGCCGGCAAGGAACCCGAGCCCTACCAGCTGATTATCAACCGCATTGCCGCTCTGCCCACGGAAATCACCCTTCAACAGAAAGCGACAGTCAATAAAATTCGTCAGGATTACGACGCGCTTTCGGTGGAGGAGCAGCAACAGGTGAGCAATTACGACGTTTTGGTTGCCGCCGAATCACGCATTCGGGATATCGAATTGAATGAGAAAAAGAACGATGTGGAAAATGTGATCCGCGCCATCGACGCCATTGGCAGCAGCATTTCGTTGGAGAGCTACCAGGCAATTCTCACGGCCGACCAAGCGGTGACCAGTCTGATTGAGAAATATGATCAGACAGTGCTGGAGCAAGTAACCAACTACAACGCGCTCAAGCAGGCGCGTACCGATTACAACGCTCTTGTCCATTCCTTTGTCATGGGAGACGTCAATGATGATCACCGTGTAGACGCCGCAGACGCCTTGCTGGCGCTGCAGCATTCGGTGAACCTGGTTTCTCTCTCCGGTACAGCCGCCATCGCCGCCAACGTCAATGGAGACAATAAGATTGACGCGACCGACGCTTTGATGATGTTGCAGTATTCGGTTCAGCTCATCGACAAATTCCAAGCCCAGCCGGAGGAAATCAATTTGCAGACTAACAGAAACAAAAGCTTATTTGAAAAAACATATCAATCCATGATCGACCGCACCACCGATACCGGTTATGCCAGCACTTCCATCACGGGCGCGTATCCAGGGATGTTCGTGCGCGATACTTCCTGTCAAATTTTGGCTCACATTGCCCACGGCGATTTTGATCAGGCCAGAAATATCCTCAATTACACCTTTCTGTACCACGACGTCTACAATTTCGACTACGCTCTGCATGTGATGAACAATAATACGACGCCCATTTCAACCAAACCTCAGGCTGACACCACCTTTTATCTTCTCCACGCCTGGTATGAGTTTGCAGCCAACGCGCCTTCCACGGCCGACAACAAAGAGTTTATCTCAAAATACGTGGATATGGTTCGCACCTTCGCCTACTACTACTTTGACCACGGATATTTTAATGAGGAGCTGGGACTGATTCGCAACCCAAGTCTGGAGCACTCCCGCGACGTGGCCTACTTCAATGCATATGATTTGCTTACCAACACCCTGGCTTCTCAAGCGCTTCACGAGCTGTCGATCTACTTCAAAGACATCGATCCGCAGAGCGCGGCCGAGTGGGCGGCATACGCCGACAAAATTGTCAGAGGGATTCATACCAATCTGGTGGCTGAAGTCAACGGCAAAACGACCTATGCGGAGATGAAATCCATTGATAAGTTTCCTACTACCACCCAAGAAGTGGTTGCGGACGACAACTTTTACATCGGTTTCTCCTGGGTCAATCTCTTCCCTGCCGGGCTGGGTTGGTATGCCATGGACGCTGAAATCATGGACAACACCTACGAAGCCTATCTTCAGTACGGCAGCAAGCTTTATTTCAAAAAGTATCGCATGCTGGAAGCCGACAGCATCTTCCGCAGCCCCGAGGATTACGCAACCAATAACAACCATGTAATCGGCAAGGGACTGGCGTGGGAAATCATCTATTGCTATGACACCGGCCGTTATGAGCGTGTGCGCGAACTGATCTCTTTTGTTGAGGAAAACAGCAACGAGATGTATCGCGAAACCTGGAGTATCGCCGGAGGCGGCGGCGACACGGCCAATCAGGAGCACGCCAGCTGGATGCTGACTGCCATGGAGCACGTCTGCCATTTTTAAACCAGATACCTCCTCCCTCCTAATGATAGAGAAAAGCAGCCAGGCGATATGCCTGGCTGCTTTTCTCATAATACTTTATTTATGGCGGCGCACCTGCGAGGGAGAGAAGGACATCCGTCGTTTGAACTGCCGGTGAAAACAGCGGATATCCGCGAAGCCGACCTGATAGCCGATCTCCGTCACCGAAAGGCTGGTATTTTGCAACAACTCATAGGCGCGCCAAACCCGGATGGTATTGAGATAATCCATGGGAGACTCCCCTGTTTTGTTCTTGAACCACCGACAGAAATACGACTTGGAAAAACACAGATGCTGCGCCATATCGTCCAGGGTTAGTCTTTTGGTATAATTGGAATAAATAAAATTTAGAATCATGGATATCTCGTCGCCCTGTTTTTGCTTTCGATGCTCCTCGTGTACATACACATACTCGCGGCAAAGCCGCCCGAGCACAAGATAAAACAACCCAAACAGCGACATAGAGAGCGTATCGTCCCGCTCGAAGGACACGGCCATCCGTCTGGCCTCATCCAACCAAGACCACAACACCGAATCCTCCTCAATCCGATGGCAGAAGCGAACGCTGCCTCCTATCATCTGTGAAAAAAGCCGTTCCATACCGCTGTCCATCCGGCCAGCCAGACGGGTAAGGTCTATAATATAGCAGTCAATTTGCGCGTCGTGCGTAATCTGTGCCGAGTGCACCTCGCAGGGATTAAAAATCACGATGTTTCCCTGATGTACGGTGACCGCCTCACGCTCACAGACAATATCGAATTCTCCTTCCAGCATCCGCCAAAGTTCCAGGCGTTCATGCCAGTGCGTACGCATTGTATTCCCGGCATACTGCGGCTGCCGGCTGATGCTGATTCCAGGGCAGACATCGTGAAAGTCTTCCCTCAGTTCATGGGTAATTATCTCCGGCATAGCCCCGCCTCCAAATGTCAATATACGACCACTTTATAATAATTTCGGTCTTGTATTTATTATATATCACTCTATAATAAAAGTAAAGTAGAGAGTAACAAAGGAGGCTTTTGTATGACAAAGCGAATCAAACGGGTACTTGCCATTCTGTTGTCTGCCGCAATGCTATGTGCGGTACCCATTGCAGGCGCGCAGGCAGAGACGGCTTATACCTCCCAACAGGAATATGGAGCTGGACTCTATCTGATTTCCTCCCCGCATAAAATTGCGCAGGAATTCGTTCCGGATTTCACTGCTCTCAAGGCAGTGAAGGCTTATTTACAACTGGATGGGGATAACGTTGTGACCTTATCCATACAAACCAGTGTAGACGACGAGCCGCTGTATTCCGAGGATTTTTCCTTTGAAAACGCCTACACTGGCTGGGCGACCTTTGATCTTGCCTCGGCCGTTTCTCTGACGCAGGGTCAGCGCTATGTTTTGGTGCTTACTTCAACCAAACGAGCGGTATGGTTTGGCAAGCAAAATGTTGCGGCGGATACGAGCGCACCCTGTGTGATGAACTTCGACGAAACAGCTTACGGTGGATGGATGCGGGAGCTTCACAGTGTGGCTTTTGAGCTTCTTCCCGTCCCCTCCTCCTGGCAGCAGGTCATGTGGGCGATTGACGCTTTGCCCGAAATCATCACCCTGGGCGACGCAGCTTTGGTGGCCGCAGTCCGGCGCGACTACGACGCTCTATCGCAGGAGGACCGCCAGAAGGTTACCAACGATAGCCTTCTTACCGCGGCGGAGGAACAGCTTGCCGCGCTGAAAAAGCGCACCTTCACCG